>JBJEPK010000064.1:0-34603 GCA_051881195.1 Eubacterium sp.
TTCACTTTAATACTCCTACAAATTAGAATTTATAACCTATCAATCTATATTATATGTAAATGATAATTAATTTTCAACAGTTGTTGTAGTTTGAAATCAGTGGGAGTCAAACAGCCGTTTTTGTTGCATAAAATGGTAATATGTGTTACTATGCTGGTATAGGACAATAACCCACCGTGATGAATAGAGGGAAGTGTGAAAAATCACACTAGTCCGATTGTATTGCCCTCAAAATTTGCCTGTGGCATAATTTTGAGATGGCTAAATTCCCATTATACGCCTTATCCGGCTACAATAAGGTGTTAGGAATTTTTATAAACTATTTGTAGCCGGAAAGGCTATGGGAATTATTATGAAAAAATGGTACAAGGGCGACACCCATCTGCACACAACAAATTCCGACGGTGCTATGAGCGTTGACACACTCATATCCGAATGTAAAAAAATCGGTCTTGAATATATGATAATAACGGACCACAACTACAACTCTGTAGAAGAGAGCTACTACGACGGAGACATGCTGGTTATCCAAGGTCAGGAGCTGACCCACGAAAACGGTCATGTAAATGTATGGGGCGAAAAGGTGCCACACGAGCCGCCGCATCAGTTGGAAACAGCCGATGACTATGCCGATATTATCGCAAAATGCAAGGAGGCAGGCGCCACTGTATCGGTTAATCACCCATTCTGCTCCAACTGTCCGTTCTTGCTGGATTTGGAGGCATACCCATTTGATTGCGTAGAGGTATGGAACACCATACAGCACTCGGATAATGTAAAAAACAGGGACTGGTGGGTACAGCAACTGCTTAAGGGACACCGAATTGCAGCCGTAGGCGGCTCGGACCATCACAGATACTATGCCGGAATATCCCTGCTGGCAGTACCCACAACTTATGTACTGGCAGAGGAAAAAACAAAGGACGCTATTCTGCAAGCACTCCGTGAGGGCAGAAGTGTGGTAACCAATTCGCCCAAAGCCGGTATGATTTACCTGACGGTAGGCGACGCCCAGGTTGGAGATACAGCAAAGCTCAGCGATTGCAAAACCGCCGACATAAAGGTAACTAAACTGAAAAAAGGTCATCGTGTGGTAATCTACAATAATAACAAGATTATCTACAAGCATGTGGCAAAAAAATACACAGAGGAATTCCACGCCTCGGCAGAGATTACCGAGCCGGGATTCATCCGTGCAGAGATAGAATACGACCTCAATCCCATTATGGACAAGCTGATGATATTCGGCGAAAAAGCTTTTATGGGCAAGCGTGGAAAAGAAACCGACACAAAGAATATGCCCACCCTGTTTTGGGCATTCACAAACCCAATCTGGATAGAATAATAATGAATTTTTAAAGTAAATATGAATAAGTTAGGCACAAAAAAATTAGAATCTTCGCGTTGTTATTTGAGAAAGCTGGAGGCTTGTGATTCAAAACAGTTATTTAAAAATATATTTTCTGACGAGAAAGTTGCAGGATATATGTCATGGGATTTATATAAGGATGAGTCTTTGGTAAAGGACTACATTATCAAATGGCAAGAATATTATAACCAAAATGAATGCTATTGGGGTGTTTTTTTAAAAAACAGTAATGAGCTTATTGGCACAATATATTTATATGATGAAAATGCAAGTGCAAATGTTGGCTTCCTTTCATATTGCTTTAGCTCAAAATTTTGGGGTAATGGCTTCGCAACAGAAACTATAAATGAGGTATTGAAATTTGGGTTTAACCAAATAGGATATACCAATATCACTACCTTTGTTGCAAAAAGTAATATTCGTTCACAAAATGTTTTGCATCGATTGGGTTTTACTAATGAAGCGACTTTGAGAATGAGGGACAAAACAGATTATGGGATAGAGGATGTTTATTCCTATTCTTTGTTAAAAAATGAACTTAAAGGATAAGTAATGAATATCAAACTGATAACATTAACAAATGAATACAAAGAGCAATTGCTTGAGATGATGGACGAATGGACATCTTATGACGAAAAGATAATTCCTACATCTATCGCTATCAACGATTATCACTCTTTTGATTACTATATGGACAACTTGTGCAGAGATAAGGAAATTAACGGAATTGTACCTGAAACTACATATTTTTGTTTGGATATTGATAGAAACATTTTTGTTGGTGCAGTAACTATAAGGCATTATCTTACAGAAAAACTATCTAAAAACGGTGGACATATAGGAGACGGAATCAGACCCAGCGAAAGAAGAAAAGGCTACGCCACTGCAATGATAGGGCTCGCATTACAAGAGGCAAAAAAACTTGGAATTAATAAAGTGCTAATGTGTTGTAAAAAGCAAAACATTGCAAGTGCAAAGAGCATAATGAATAATGGCGGCAAATTAGAAACAGATTATGTTTTTAATGGTGTTGTTAAGCAAAGATATTGGATAGATAATGATTAAAAAGCATTAGCCCGATAAAGCCATTATCATTTATCAAAACAACTATATTATATGAGCGACTGATTTCGGTCGCTCATTTTTGTTTAATAAAGGATTAAAACGACAAAGACGGTATAGCAAAAGCTATACCGTCAAGCATTGTCTGTTAGTCATTGATTTGGTACCACTTGATTTCGTTTGCGTCCAGGTGAAGGTCAAAGCCGGTGCCGTCACCAACATAAACCGTGGTATCCTGTGGCTCATAAGTATTGTTGACAACACAATACTTGCCGTTCTTAACATAGGCATGAACCTCGACATTGTAGTTGGTGGAGTACCAGCGCAGCAGTTGGTCCTCTGCATTTGCACTCCAAAGAACTGCACGGTACAGTACACGGCTGTTTTCAAACGAATATGGCAGACCGCTGATGTAAACTCCCCTGCCCTTGCCAAAGCTCTTGACAGCCATCTGTACTTCCTCAGCGTGACGAACAGCAAACGGAAGCTCGGTAGCATTTTGGATAAGGACGGTAGTACCCTCCAGGGCTACAATATTCTTTTTGCCCTCACCGAAATCCACATTGCCGTCGGTATCGGCAAGAATAAAGTGGTCCCTATGCTCCTGAGTGTTGTATCTGCGGGTGTTGAGAGTAAATCCGTTTTCTCTTTCAACACCAAGAATATCGTCCAACTGAAAGAACTTGCCCTGCCACTGATGAGCCGCAGGCTCACCAACACCGATAAAGCCGCCGCCGTTATAAACAAACTTCTTTACGGCAGTGATAATCTCCTCGTCTGCCCAGTATTCGCCGCCGCTCTGTGCAGTATCGGCATCGCCTACATTGATGATTACATCAATATCATCAAGCAGCTCCTTGTTGTTTTTAATATCATCAAAGCTGATAAAGGACACATCAAAGGGTGCGCCGCTAAGCGCCTCAATAACTCCAAAGTATGAATAATTCTGTCTGTAATACAGTCCATGATGCACCATGTGATTAGACCATGAACGCATCTTGCCCCAGCAGTTAAGCACTGCCACCTTTTTTACGCAATATGGAGTAACACCCTGAATATTGTCATAAAGAGTACGGAACTCGTCACAAACATCCTCAATATAGTCCATAAACTCCGGGAACTTAAGCGCTAACTTAAGGTATCCACCGTATCCAATACGCTGGATAGGGCTACGCAAAATTGCGCGACGGGCTGTTACCCAATTAACCTTTGCCTCATAAATCGGGTCACCACCCTCGCAAAATACATCCGGAAAGAAATATGGCAGGAACCTGCCCTCGGTGTACTTAACATTCTTAATATCACTGAAGAGACGGAGTGTAGCACCGTTGCCAACGCTGCCAACCACTGCGTCAAGACCTATAGAGGCAAAGTCCTCCATAAACGGCTCCATACCAATCCAGTGGTCGCCCATAAACATCATGGCTTCCTTGCCGTACTCATGAACAATGTCCACCATCTCCTTGGCAAGGGCGGCAACCTCACGCATTTGGAATTTTTGGAAATCCTTGAATTCCTTTGACGGGACACGGTAGGTATTGTTCATATATCCCTGGTCAATGATAAATTCGGGACGGAACTTGTAGCCCACCTCCTGCTCAAATTGCTCCAGAATATACGGGCTGACGGAGGCAGAATATCCAAACCAATCCACAAATTTTTCTCTGGCAAGCTCGTCAAATACAAGAGTAAATTGGTGGAAAAATGTGGTAAACCTAACCACATCCACATAGTCGTGGGAGTCCAAAAAGCGACGAAGTCTGTCCAGAGAATGGGCTCTGGTCTTTGGCTGACGAACATCAAAAGTTATCTGCGGCTCAACATCCCACTCATTAACAACTGCGTTGTACATGTGTACCGGGTCCCACATAATATAAGCCAAAAAGCTGACTGTGTACTCATGGAACTGAACCGGTTTTGTGATAACAACATTGCCGTTGGACTCATCATAATACCAAGCATCGGTGGGCAACGGATTGCCTGTGGTACGGTCCATAACCTCCCACCAACGAGTAATATCATCGTGATTATTGACCTTGAGCATATCGGGATACAGGTGGTTCATAAGATGAATTTCGAGTGTATTCTCCGTAGCTGTATAAAATGGAGTCATAATATACATCTGCTGAACCTCGTCGGGATTTGCCTTTGCCCACTCATTGTCCTTGCGAGTGGTGTAGTAGGTGGCATAAACCTTTGCACCGGTGTCCCTCAACTCCTGCGGAAATTCCGTGCCGTCACAGTCACGAATAGCGTCTGCGCCCCACTTGTCCATAACCTCTAGCGTTTCCTGTACTACGTCCATATCGGTAGGAATAGTAACGCGTCCCTTGTTAATTGCCATAGTGTACCTCTCTTAATCTATTATAGTAATCTTGTTGTTCTTCAAAGTCATTTTGCCATGATTTCTCTTGCGGCGCAGGGGCACTCCCTTACGCATATAAAATTCGTTATCTGCAACGTATGCGTCGGGATTTCCTGCCGGACTTAATACGCCGCCCAGGTCGTCATAACTAACATTGTTGGTAAATGTGTTATGCACAGCCTCACCCAGGCAAAACATCATACAGCCACCCTCATTTAGCCTGGAATAATTATACTTATACACAGTGCCGTCGCCGGAATCGGCATCATAAGCCATACCGTCCTGGTTGAGCTTTGTGTCCACAGCCTCGTTATACACCAGCAATGCGTCCTTGCATTTCCACGGCCAGATTGCAGCAGCCACCTTGCCCATTCTCTTGCCCGGCTTTGCGTAGTATCTGTCGTTCATCTCTGTTGCACAGGAGTCGGACACATTATGCTCCACCAAAGGAGTCAGTGCATACATAGGAGTGATGGCGTCGCCGCCCACCTCCTTTAGGTAATTGCCGGTGATGAGAATATTCTCATTGCCGTATTTTTTGAATGTATCTGCCTCAAGATATTTTGTGGCAAAATCTCCGTGGCGATATGTATATCCCACTGCGATACCCCAACGGCTGACATTCCTTACATAGCATCCCTCAACGGTAACGCCGTCATATCGTGCTACGCCGGTCTTGTCCTCATCCTTAGGCCTAAATGCAGTCATATATATGCCACCGTTATTCATGTGCTTGTTGTACACATTGCCTGTTACATCATGAACATACAGATTAAGCAAAGTAATAGAATGGAGCGTTCCCCTATTCTGTGCCACAACGGCAACGCCTGTTCTGTCCATCTTGTCAGGATCGGTGTATGCCTCTAAAGTGGTAAACTCCCCCTTGTTGGCAATCTCAATATCACGAATGACAATATTTTCTACATCATACAGCAATATTGACGATGACACATTTCCACGATAAACATGACCGCCAAAATCCAACTTTACACCATAATCCTGGTACCAAATGCCGTTGCCGTTGGTATTGATGAACGGGGCTCTGTCGCCCTCGCCGTAAGGCGCAATCTCTATGGGCTCGCCGGCAATATCGCCACATTCCTTAAGGTGCAAAAACTGATTTTCAAACACAGAGCCCATTTCCAACAAAATCTTATCCCCGGCATTGATTTGCAGAGTGTTAACCTTTGTTAAGGTTTGGAAGGGAGTGTTGGGAGACAAGCCGTCATTATTATCGTTTCCGTTAAGAGAGCTGACGTAATATAGCATTGACTTCTTCATCATACTGTTCCTCCCTTATCTTCTTATATACGACCATCTTTGATTCCTTAAATCTAAATTTGTCGCCATTGTATCGTGTAAACAAGTCTTTGTTCGCCTTGTAGTAAGCCTTCAGCTCCTTGTTTTCGATTGGCCGGTACTGATAACTGATACCTTTCTTTTCGGCAGCAAAATCCAGTCTAAACCTAGTCAACTCATAATCCAAATATACCGGCAGAGTAAACTGCTTTAGGCCATACACAACCCGGCCGTTATCCAGCGCCTGCCTGCGCCTTTCGTTTTCGGCATTGCATCTGTTGACAACAGCATCCAGACTACTGTCATCAATGAGTCCAATCCTGCGGGCAAAGGTAAGACACGCAACGGCGTACTGTCTTTGCTCCTCTGTGGTAAAACAAAATGAATTCATATCTATTCTCCATCTCGGCAATAAGCCGTTAGTATAATACAATTATAATATACAGCAGGGTATGTATTCAAGAAATATTTACTATTTTGCACATTTTTTGTGTGATTTGAGTTACAATACACCGGCGTATGCAGTATCGTCACAATAAAAAACGGGATTCGACAATCCCTCAGTTTTGCTAAAGAAAAACAGCTCCCTTTACACAAGGGAGCCGGAATCGGTTATATATTCGGCGTGTTTCAAACCACGCATCGACGGTCTGACACCCTCAAACTGAGGGTATAATCGGGTATCATACCTTTTCAAAATCGCTGGCAGGATGCTTGCACAACGGACAAACAAAGTCCTCCGGCAATTCCTCGCCAACATATTCGTAGCCACAAATGGAGCATCTCCATACAGTCTTGCCATCTTCTGTTTTAGAAACCGGCTGTGGCTTTGGCTTAATATTCTCAAAATAATAAGCATAGGTGGCGGAAGGTGAGTCAGTAAGCTTTTCTGCATCTGTTACATGACCGATAAACAGAATATGACTGCCCAAGTCAACCTCCCGGGTAACATCAACGCTGATAAAGGAATTAACGCCCTTTGTGATAACCATACAACCGTTAACGCCTCTGGCAGCATAACTGTAATTCTCAAATTTGTCCACATCCCTGCCGGATTGAAAACCAAAATGCTTAAACAACTCAAAATCAGCATCCTGACTTATAATTGAGGCAGTGAACTTTTTTGACGCCTGAATCATTTCGCAGGTAAGATTCGCCTTGTTGATAGCCACCGATACCGTAAGGGGCTCGTTGGCCAACTGGCTGACTGTATTTGTAATACAGCCGTTATCCCTGCCATCCGAATTGGCAGTAACCACATACAATCCATAGCTGATATTAAATAATGCCTTCTGATTCATAAAATACCTCCTTAGCAACATGTAATCAGCTTGTCGGCCAGTGCCTCCAGCTGTGATACATTTTCGTCAGTCATACGGGTCTTAATGGAAACAACATCATCAAGAACAGTAATATTTTTCATCTTCTCAAATTCTGCTCTCATTGCTCTTGCAGATGACGCTCCCCAGGAGAAATTCTCCACAAGGCCTACTGTTCTGTTTTGGAACGCCTTTGATTGCAGGTGGTGCAGATAATCTGCCATTGGTGCAAATACCGAACCGTCATAGCTGGATGCCATACAAAGCAGAACGCTGTGTCTGAATCCGTCCTCCACACACTCTGCAATATCATCACGGGACAGGTCGGCTATAGCAACTCTTGGGCATCCCTTTTGCTCAAGAATCTCTTTCATCTTATATGCTGCGGCTGCAGTATTGCCGTGAATTGATGCGTATGCAATGAACACGCCTCTATCCTCCGGTTGGTATGACGACCATGTGTTGTATAGGTCCAGTACCTCGGGAATGGTGTCGGTAAGGATTGGACCATGGAGGGGACAAATTGTCTCAATATCAAGTGCGGCAGCCTTTTTCAGCAAGGTCTGTACAGGCGCGCCGTACTTGCCAACAATGTTAAAATAGTATCTTCTCGCCTCGCAATTCCACTTTTCGTCAGCGTCGGTTGTACCGAATTTGCCAAATGCGTCGGCAGAGAACAACACCTTTTCGCTGCTCTCGTAGCTAACCATAACCTCAGGCCAATGTACCATAGGCGCAAGCACAAAGGTGAGAGTGTGTGAGCCGAGGCAAAGAGTGTCGCCCTCGCCCACAGCATCAACTCTGTCCGGGTCAACATCGCAGAACTGTGGCAGCATGGCCTTTGCCTTAGCAGTCATTACTATGGTCATATCAGGGTATTTGTCGGCCAATGCCTGAATACCTGCGCTGTGGTCAGGTTCCAAATGCTGAACCACAAGATATGCAGGTGCCTTGCCCTGCAATGTATCATCAACATTTGCCATCCATCTGTCCACAGCGATTTTGTCCACTGAGTCCATAATGGCAATGCTGTCATCAATGATAGCGTATGAGTTGTATGCCATGCCCTTTTCCAGCATATATTGACCTTCAAAAAGGTCAATGTCATAATCGTTTACACCGATATACTTAATATCTTTCATATTATCTCTCCTTATCCAAAAATTTACTATATAATTATACCATATTACATTACCCACCGCAATACTATATTCACAAGAGTATCGGCAAGAAAAATCATTGCATATCAACGCCGTATGTGATATAATTAGCTTGCCAAATAATTATACAAATGAATATTCTGCACTTTAGCACCAATAATAGTGGCGTGTTTTTTATTTTGTAAAAATACATGCTCGTTATAATGATGCTACTATTTTGGTGTGCAGATTTGTATAATTGTTTGGCGACAGTTGAGCTATGTGTTTTTTGTGCGTATAGCCTCGGCTGTACGCATTTTTTATTATATAAATTTAGGAGGTATTGTTATGAAAAATGCAAAAAGAGTATTATCATTATTTTTATCAATCATCATGATGACATCGGTATTTGCCTCGACAACAACAGCATACAGCAACACCATCAGTGCAAATTTGCCTTTTGCTACCACCGTGGGCGGACGGTTAAGCGGCTTTAATTCTACGTCTTATGCTTATTACAAATTTTCACTGCAATCGTACACAACTCTAAAATTGGATTTTGATTCTACGAACATAGAAACTAATTATGGATACCAAAAAATCGAGATTATCAAAGCATCTGATTATAACGATTACACAATTGGTAAAACCGTGAATAAATCCTTTGAAGCATATTGTAATGGTGTTGATGACAAATCATGGTGTGATGCAACATTTTCGCTATATTCCGGTGCATACTATTTCATATTAAGTTCATATGGTTATTCTTATAGAAATTGGTCCTGTGATTATAAACTTTCAGTAACCCCGACAGTTTATACCATTAGAAACTTAACGGCAAGCTCCACTACAAATTCTACAAGGCTGACATGGACAGGTGATTTGAGTGCAAAGGGATATGAAATCCAACGAAAAACAACCGGCAATTACAAAAGCATAAAAACAACAACCGGCACTTCTTGTCTTGTTAAGGATTTAACTTCTGCAACAGCATATACATACAGGGTCAGAGGATATAACATAGTAAACAGCAAAAAGTATTACGGCAAATGGAAGACCGTTTCCTCTGTAACAAAGCCAAACAAAGTAACAATAAAGACGCCTACCACAAACACAAAGCACCAAATAACCATTAAGTGGAACAAAATGAGTCGTGTCAGCGGCTATCAAACACAAATATGCAGTAATAAAAGCTGTAGCAAAGTGATTAGGACAAATTCTGTAACCGGTTATTCAAAGACAAGCTACACGGCTGGCAACTTAAAAAAAGGCAAAACTTATTATGTCAGAGTAAGAGCATTCAAGACTGTTAACAGCAAAAGGACATACGGTGCATGGTCATCCGTAAAATCAATCAAATGCAGATAATATATACAAGAAAATAATGATACGAAAAAAGAGAACAGTTGTAAAAACCGTTCTCTTTTTCGATACTTATATTAACATTGTTGAAACAAGTTTTATAAGGGAAAAATGCAATATCACACCAAGGTAAAAAAAGCGATCATGCGATCGCCTCTTTTACTATTAGCCAAAATATCTCTTAAGAAGACCCTCAAATGCTTTACCGTGTCTTGCTTCGTCGCGAGCCATCTCATGAACGGTGTCGTGAATAGCGTCAAGACCCTGCTCCTTTGCTTTCTTTGCAAGCTCGAACTTGCCCATTGTTGCACCATTCTCAGCAGCAACTCTCATCTCAAGATTCTTCTTTGTGGAATCGGTAATAACCTCACCAAGAAGCTCTGCAAACTTTGCAGCGTGCTCTGCCTCCTCGTAAGCAGCCTTTTCCCAATAAAGGCCAATCTCAGGATAGCCCTCACGGTGTGCTACTCTAGCCATAGCAAGGTACATACCAACCTCGGAACACTCGCCGTTGAAGTTTTCGCGAAGGCCCTGAATAATCTCCGGGTCAACGCCCTGTGCAACGCCTACAACGTGCTCAGCAGCCCAAGACATAGCCTCGCCCTCTTCTCTAACAGCCATCTTTGCCTTACAGATTGGGCAAGTCTCGATTGGCTCATCACTCTCGTATCCACATACAGGACAATAATACTTTTTACTCATAATAGTTTGCTCCTTATAAAAAATTATTTACATTCAGGGCATAAGCCTCTGTAATATACGCTCCTACGATTAATCTCAAAGCCCTCCGGCAATGAACAATCAATATTCTGCAGGTCAAAATCAAAAATTCGACCGCATTTTTCGCAAACAAAATGGCCGTGCATTGCAACAAATCCGTCATATCTGGCACTGTCGCCGTCCACATTGATGCGTATAACCAGCCCACACTCCTCCAACGCAGCCAGCGAATTATATACAGTCGTCTTTGAAAATGATGGGTTTTGCTCCACAACATTGTTGTATATCTCCAGCGCGTCGGGATGTGTTCTGTTTTCGCACAAGTATTTATACACAGCTATACGCTGAGGGGTCGCCCTGAACTTACGCTCCTTAAACAAAGCGACTATTTGGTTTTCGTTCATGGGTTCACCACCTT
The DNA here is from genome assembly GCA_051881195.1 of Eubacterium sp. Classification (GTDB taxonomy): domain Bacteria; phylum Bacillota; class Clostridia; order Oscillospirales; family Acutalibacteraceae; genus Eubacterium_R. Next base: position 11,054 of record JBJEPK010000064.1, read on the forward strand.
GTAACAATTACTACATTGAACTGATTACAAATTAATTATACACAGGTCATCGTAATTTGTCAATAGTTTTGTATAATAAAATTTTAGGCGAACGCAGTTCGCCCCTACGGTAGTTGTAATATTTTGATTGTTGTTTCATTTATACTATAATCGTAGGGGCGGCTCGTTTGCGACTGCTCGCAGTGCGAGAATAAAGGAGCAATAAGAGCTGGCAGTGGTCAAAATTTGTCGGCGCTCCAAGCCGATTACAAATTTTGGGCACCACAACTCGTATTTGCAATCGCCTATGTGCGTAGCACACAATAAAAGCTCCCTTGTGTAAGGGAGCCGTATTTGGTTAATTATGATTTTGTTGTAACTGTTTTGTACTTTGACCAGGAGGAATAATACCTTGTGCCGTTCACTGTTTTGTAGGTGCGAACACGAACATAGTAACGCTTCTTTGCTTTCAGCTTTGATACGGTCTTGCTGATAGTTGAATACTTAGAAATTGTAACGGTCTTTGGACCGGTGAACTTGCCGGAAGTGCTGTACTGCACCTGGTAGCCTGTGGTCTGGGTTGAGCGCCTGTACCACTTAACATAAAAGCCCTTTGAACGAGCAGAAATTGAAGAAATGCTTGTTGCCTTTGGCTTGATGGTAAAGTACAAGGTCTTTGTACCGCTGTAATTACCCTTAAATCTTACTGTCACCTTATATTTGCCCACATTCTTGCGGCCGCTTGCGTATGTCACAGTATAATTAGAACTGCTTATGGTCTTTCCGTTTGAGCCTACAACCTTAACACTTGGCTTCTTAACTTTGCCGTTATAGGTATAGCTTGTGGTGGAAAGCGTCATTTTCTTTGGATAATAGATTGTTGACTTGGATTTTACTGTACCACACACAGTACATTTAGTTACGACAGAGCCGTTTTTGCTTGTTGTTGCTCTTGTGGTATAGGTCTTGTAGGTGTGGGCAAGCTTTGGGGTTGCTACCTTCTTGGTTGCGTCACATACCGAGCAAGTGTATGTCTTTACGCCTGCCATGGTGCAAGTTGCCGACTTGGTAATCACGCCGCTATCGTAAGTATGGGGCAAAGCGCTGCCCTCAATATCCCTGGTATCGGTTGCCTCACATCTGTCACAAACGGATGTCTCGGTACAATTTGATGAGCAGGTTGCGTTGTCATCACTGACATACTTTGTAAAACTATGACCCAAAGCAGAATCCACTTCAACTCTTGTATTTGTTTTTGTACAATTATCGCAGGTAGCTTTCTCAGTGCCGTCCTCGGTACAGGTCGCGTCATGGTTGCTGACATATTCAGTAAAGCTGTGGCCATTGGCAGGAATATTGACTGCGTTAATAAACTCATCACACACCAGGCAGTAGTACTCGCCGGAGCCTATCAACTCACACTCCGGCTCCTCAATCACAACAATCTCGCCGGGGATATGGTCAATACAGCCATCAAACTGCTGAAAAGATGCGCCGTATTTTTCTGCCCAAGACTGTATTGCAGAGCCGTCCCTTGCATGCAGCACATAATCAGTGTACACATTATCCAGCCAGTTATCGGTGGATATGGTGCAATCCTGATTTACCACAACAATCTTTTCCACCTGGTACAAATAGCTGATGGCAAATCGCTCCAGTTTTGTAACTCCGTTGGCAATAATAAGCTCAACCAGATAATTATTGTCGCAAAACGCCTTTACTCCAACAGAATTGACCTGTGGAGGGGTGATATACCTCTCATCCTGCTTACCACCGGGATACACTGCCAGTGTGCCTGTGCTGTCAACCACAACACCATCAATGGAATAAAAGCTTTTGTTCTCCGGTGATACGATAATTGCCTTTACGGATGGTGCCTGAAGAAAAGTCATAATCCCAATGGTATCCACTGTGGATGGAACATATATTTGGGTGTCCTTTAGGTTATCAACCTTTATGTTACTGCCGATGGACTTTAGTCCCTCTTTCAGTTCAATATGGTCGATTTTTGCTTTGTCGATGGCATATTCTTCCATTACCAGTTCAGTGCCGCCTACGGCAAGCTTGCTAAGAGTAACATCCGACAGGAACGCCCATTTTTTTATACAATTTACATCAGCGGGAACAACAAATTCGTCAACGCCTGTGTCAACAAATCTAACCAGACAAGTGCCGTTATCGCTATAAAGGGAGCCGGCAACAGAGCTAAATTTCTTATTCTCATTGTCAACATCAAATCCGGTGCCACCCATACCGGCACCACGAAAAGCATAGGGAGTGATGGACACAACAGACGACGGCACAAAAACACTCCGGATATTCTTTGCATTATAGAACAGATTGTCGCTAATGTTGGTAATACCGTCCTCTATCACAATATTTGTAATGGTGCAGTCCTTAAACGGCGATACATTGCTGCCACTGATAGTGTAGTTGGCTATGGCACCGTCACCACAAATGGTGAGAGTACCTGTTGCACCGTCGTAAGTATAGGTCTGTCCACCGGACAATGTACCGGATGACGGGGGCACAATAACGCTCTCTGCCTGTACCGAAAAAGGCAGCGATACCACAATCATCAATATTGATAACAATACGGATAATACTTTTTTCATATTACTATCCTTTCTGCAAAATCCTTGTTAACTCACCGCCATTATACACCAAATATAATGATATATCAATAATTAATAAAGCCAATAAACCGATAAGGCTCCCCTTTTAATGTTATTAAGGGGTGCAGAGGCGAACGCAGTTCGCCCCTACGGTGGTTGTAATTATTAGATTGTCGTTTCGTTTTATCAAAATCATTTAACCTATTAAGGCTCCCCTTTTAATGTTATAAAGGGGAGCTGTCGCATTTTATATGCGACTGAGGGGATAAAAGGAAAAGTTGACAATCCCTCAGTCACTTCGTGACAGCTCCCTTTACACAAGGGAGCCGTATTTGGTTGAATTTGCACCCATTTACACAAGGGAGCCGTATTGGTTAATTATGATTTTGTTGTAACATACTTAGCCTTTGACCAGGAGGAATAGTACCTTGTGCCGTTCACTGTTTTGTAGGTGCGAACACGAACATAATACTTCTTCTTTGCGGTCAACTTTGATACAGTTTTTGAGGTTGTACCGGTACTGCCGATTGTCACAGTCTTTGGACTTGTAAACTTGCTGGAGGTACTGTATTGTACCTGATAGCCTGTGGTCTGGGTAGTACGCTTGTACCACTTAACTGTAAAGCCCTTTGAACGAGCAGAGATAGAAGATATGCCGGTTGCCTTTGGCTTGATGGTAAAGTACAGAGTCTTTGTGCCGCTGTACTTACCCTTAAATCTTACTGTTACCTTATATTTTCCTACATTCTTGCGGCCGCTTGCGTAGGATACTGTGTAGTCGGTATTCTTTACAAGCTTCTTGCCGGTTCTGTCCTTAACTGTTACAGTAGGTGTCTTAACCTTGCCGTCGTAGGTGTAGCTTGTTGCAGAAAGCTTTGCGCTTGATACCTTTGGAATAACAGTTGTTGACAAGGTCTTTGCGCATACTGCACACTTTTTTACAATCTTACCGTCAGAACTCATAGTTGCACGGGTTGTTGTTGTAGCTGTTGTTGCATGCTCACACTTTACAGATGCGGTAAAGCTGATGTTTTCGTCAACGGAATAAGAGCTTTCCAAGAAAAGCATTATAACATCGCCTGCTTTGGCGTTAATAGTCAGAGAACCATTGATTTCGTCATAGCCATAGGTCTCCATATAGCAGGAACTGTTACTGTGAATAGCAAAAATGCGCCAATCTACTAATTGACTTGCTTTGTCGAAGCTTAATGTGTACTTGCCATCCTTTGCGACCTTGTAAATCAAATTAACTTCGCCGTCGGAGGTAACAGTGACGCTTGAAGTTCCATTGAGCTTCAACTCATTGCAAACATATTGCTGTGTTTGGCACATGGTACATATACCGTGATAATAATCATGGTTAAGCTTATTAACCTCAGTCTCCGGTCCTGCCTGGCCGCAGGCTCCGCAATAGGTTGTAGCCTTGCCCTTTGATTTACAGGTAGGCTCTACAATATATTCGTCAATAACATAGCTGTGTTCAGCACACGGTGTTGTTGTAAAGGCTACAAACTTGTAGCCGTTGCTTGATGCAAAGGTTTCGGCAGTTGAGCCTGTATTACCAAACAATGTTGTTTTTTTGTTAAATGCATTGTATGAAATGGTTGCAGAATCGCTGTTAAAAACAGCGCTCTCCAAATAATTATTATAGAAAGCATAATCGCCGATTGTTTTAACCGAAGCCGGAATATCAACACTTACAAGATTTGACCAATAAAATGCGTGGGATTCGATGGCTGTCAAAGTGCCGGGAAGATTTATTGTGCTGAATCTTGTATTATCAAAAGCGTAAGCGCCAATACTTTCCAACCCCTCATTAAGTACTATTTCACTACACAAAGCTCCATTAAAGGCATCGGCAGAGATAGTCTTTACTGTGCTTGGGAAAATAATCTTTTCTGCACTTACAAACGCAAAGGCATCATAATATACTATCTCTACACCCTCCGGAATAGTATAGGATACGGCAATCTTACCTTCCGGAAATTTGTAGAGAAATTTTCCATCCTTTGAGAAAAGAACGCCGTTAATAGATTTATAGTTAGAGTTAGCGCTGTTTACATTAATCGTCTCCAACATTCCGGCATAATCAAAAGTTCCAGCCAAAGTTTCAACAGACGCCGGAATAGTAATTGACTTGATGGCTGTAGAAGCAAAAGCACGGTCTCCGATTATTTTTAAGGCACTTGGCAACCTTACGGAGGAAAGACTGCTGCAACCGTAGAAAGCCAAATTGTCAATTTCTGTCAAGGTGTTGGGCAGTATTACAGAACCAAGGTTGTTACAACAATAAAAAGCCTTCTCATAAATATGTTCAATACCGTCTTCAATAGTAACGGAGGTTATATTTTTGCAGTGCTCAAATAAATCTTCATCAATATACTTTACGGGGAGTGAATTGATACTGCCCTTTATTGTTACGGCAGTAGGCTGTGAAAAGTAGTATCCTGATGCGTAATATATATCCTGCGGATTACCGTCAACCAAGATAGAATCCTTTGTGTAAAGCACTCCGTCGTATGCCACGGTTGTAGTATCCTTATCGATAACAACAGAAAAATCTGTGCCAATGGAATCGTTGTCGTAGTACCTGATTGCCAGATAATAGGTTTTGCCCTGTTCCAATGGATATACAATTTCGAAATGACTGTTTCCGTAGCTATCATCATCTTCTGCAAGTACACTGTTAAGGTCAGTTGACGAATAGAGATAGCCATAGGTATCCGACTCATCAACAACATCGGTGTGCAGAGAATACACCGCAGTTTCGTCAACGGTAACCTTGTAGTAAACATAGCCATCCTCAACATCAATGGAAACATTGCTGTCGAAATAATAGCCCGATGTTACATTGGCAACCTTTGCACTTGATGCGTCGGATGCGGTCATTGCGCCTGCGCTAAAAGGCACAGCCATAATTGTTGTTGCCAGCATTACAACTGCCAACAGGGTTGCTAAAAATTTTTTCATAAAATCATCCTTTCTAAAATATTAATTCGAACATAATAAATAGTACAATGCTATCATAACTAATATACACAAACTTGTCTATGGGCCCTACGAAAAAAATAGGGCTACTTTTTTTATGGGCCCTAGTCAAAAAAGGGCTACCTACCCGCATAAATAAAGGGGTTTGCGGATATTGAAAAAACCGACCATACAAAAAATACTTTTATTTGCTGATTACTGTATTAACCTTTTCCATCAATCCTTTTTTATTTTCCACCCCGAGTTTTTTGTAAATAGAGGATGAATGTTTCTTGATAGTGCTCTCGGACACATACAATTCCTGGGCAATGTCCTTACGCTTTTTGCCGGACAGCATAAGCGTGAACACATCACGCTCTCTGTCGGACAAAAGCTCTATGCCGGGAATATCCAAATCCTCAATATTAATGTTATCAAAATAAACAATTGCTTCTGTATCAGCATCCACAATCTCATTGCTTTCTGCAGATTGGTCTTGGGTAACCAGCTGACTAATCAGCCTGCTGACTACAGAATAAAACAGCAGCAACAAAATCTCGGTAAGGATATACGAGATAGAAAGGAACTCAAAATAGCTCTTAAAAACTGTCTCTACAAACCATATACCGATATTGATTGCCACCAAAACAGAAAGATATATGGACACGCCGATATTCTTGTCCGTCTTGCGAACAAAGGAGTACGCCAACACGCCAATCATAGCCAGCAAGCCGGCAATGATATACACCTTGTATACAGGATGCAGCACGCCGTATTCCTTAATCAGCACAGTAGCGTTACCAACTTTGCCTATATCCACAGCGGTGTAGTACACATCGGAATACCATCCACTGGTTGCTATCACAAATATTACAATAGCAAAGCAGAACATGGACAACATAATCCGGCGAGGTACCTCCAACCTGCACAGGTTGGCAATAATGAGCAATATGAATATGGGCAGGAATACGCTACCACAATACGCAATGGAGTTGCAAACCATCGCTATCTCCACATTGGGAGATACCGACAAAGCAAAATACCCAAAATCAGTAACCGTTACAGCCAGAAACAACCAAAACAGCCACTTGTTCTCCTTGCGGTAAAAAATGGTGCAGACAATTAATAAGACTATCGAGATGACACATGCAATACCATACCAAATAGACAAAGTAATTCTCCGTTCGTTATAAAAAATAGATTTAATTTTTAAAATCATACAAATTATACCATATTTTTACACACAATTTCAATACAGTATCAGGTAAAATTTGTGTAAACCCAAACTGACAGCCAAGCTTAATATTGTTTTTACCAAATCTTTGCATTAACAAAATTCAAATTTGACAAAGGGGGACTATGCTGATGTCATCCACACAGGTGGAAAAAATCAAAAGGAGAAATAAAAAATGACAAAGGAATCAGGAAAAAAAGTATTGGCTGTCATCGGTGCCGTAGCAATCGTGGGCACGGTATTGGCAGGATGCTCTGCTGCAAACAGCGGCAAGGACAAGGACACAGCGTCCATCACAGTAATCTCTCGTGAGGAGGGCTCCGGAACAAGGGATGCATTTGTGGAATTGATGGAGATTGTGGACGAAAATGACAACGATATTACAACCCAAACAGCAGAAATCACCAACTCAACATCGGTAATGACCTCCACTGTAGCCGGAAACAAGAGCGCCATCGGTTATGTATCACTGGGCTCGCTGTCAGAGGAGGTTAAGGCACTTCAGCTGGACGGCGTTGCGCCATCAACAGAGACTGTAAAATCCGGCGACTACAAGCTGCAAAGACCGTTCAACATTGCATATATTGACGGTAGTCTAAGTGATGTGGCAAAGGACTTTGTATCCTATATTATGAGCACTGAGGGTGCAAAGATAATCAACAGCGAGGGATACATCAGCACAGATACAACCGCAACCTACTCGGCATCCGGCAAAAAAGGCACAGTAACTCTGGCAGGCTCAACCTCGGTTGCCCCACTGATGAATGTGTTGGCTGACGAATACAAGGCACTAAACCCGGATGTAAAAATAGAAATACAGGAAAGCGGTTCATCAGCAGGTATTCAGTCAGCAATCGAGGGCGCAGTAGACATCGCCATGTCCTCCAGAGACCTAAAGGATGATGAGGCAAAGACACTGCAGGCAACCCAAATAGCGCTGGACGGAATTGCGGTAATTGCAAACAAAGAAAACAGCATCAGCAACATTACATCACAACAGGTAAAGCAGGTGTACACCGGCGAAATCACAAGCTGGAGCGAGATAAAATAAGTGAAAAAATTTGTGGAAACAATATTCAAATACATATTTTTGCTATGCGCCTGTCTGTCAGTACTGGCAGTGGTATCAATATGCGTATTTATTTTTAAAAACGGCATACCCGCTATAAATGAAATAGGTCTAAAATCATTTGTACTGGGCAAAGAATGGAAGCCTATGCAAGGTACATTCGGTATATTCCCCATGATAATATCCAGTATATATGTTACCACCGGAGCAGTGGCAATCGGTGGACCGATAGGCGTACTGACAGCAGTATTTTTGGCATACTACTGTCCAAAGGGATTGTACAAAGTAATAAAGCCTATGATAAATTTGCTGGCTTCTGTGCCGTCAATTATATACGGATTTTTCTTTTTGGTAGCTGTGGTACCTGTTATGCAAAAGCTGACAGGTACCGGCGGCAAGGGTATGCTGACAGCGGCAATACTGCTGGGATTGATGATACTGCCCACCATAATCAACACCGCCGAGGCTTCTATCAACGCAGTTCCGATTCAATACTACGAGGGGGCGCTGGCGCTGGGTGCCACAAAAGAGCACAGCATATTCAAAATAGTACTCCCTGCCGCGTCATCAGGCGTACTGAGTGGTATTATCCTCGGTATAGGCAGAGCTATAGGAGAGACAATGGCTGTGATTATGGTAATCGGCAATCAACCGGTCCTTCCGAAATCCGTAATATCAGGGGTAAGAACGCTAACCGGCAATATAGTAATAGAGATGGCCTATGCATCCGGTTTGCACCGAGGTGCACTCATCGGCACAGCAGTAGTACTATTTGTGCTGATTATGATTATCAACCTCTGCTTCTCGGCAATAACAAGGAAGAAGGCGTAACCGGTATGAAAAAAGCAAAAAAACACATCAGTCATCCCCTCTCGCTTGTTGCGATGATACTGGTCTATACATCAGCGATAATAACGGTGCTGTCGGTAGCTTTTATTATAGGATACATACTGGTAAAAGGAATACCCAATCTATCGCCGGAGCTATTTGCCCTAAAATACTCGGCAAAAAATCAAAGCATGCTGCCGTCTATATTCAACACATTCCTGCTGACATTCTTTACTCTGCTGATAGCAATACCCATTGCTATATCCTCTGCCGTATTTCTGGTGGAATACTCCAAACGAGACAGCAGGTTCGTAAAGGCTATACGAGTGGTAAACGAGACATTGTCGGGCATACCGTCAATAGTATTCGGTCTGTTCGGTTTTTTGGCATTCGTAATATCCAAGCAATGGGGATATTCCCTGCGGGCAGGAGTTATAACGCTGGCTATTATGGTACTGCCGGTTATCATACGCACCACCGAGGAGTCGCTGATGTCAGTGCCCGACGCATACAGAGAGGCATCCTACGGACTGGGAGCCGGTAAGCTACGCACAATTTTCAAAATAATTTTGCCAAGCGCCATGCCCGGCATTATTTCCGGAATAATATTGGCAATAGGCAGAATAGTCGGCGAGACTGCGGCACTGATATACACAGCCGGTACTGTGCCTGACGCAGCAGAAAGCCTAAGTTCATCAACACGCACCCTGTCGGTACATCTGTACTGTCTGCTAAACGAAGGATTGTTTACTAACCAAGCTTATGCAACGGCAGTGGTGCTGCTGATGGTGGTGCTGATAATCAACGCATTGTCAAATTTCTTAGCAAAAAGGATAGCAAAATGAACAAATTTGAAATCAAAAATCTGGAACTATACTATGATGACTTTAAGGCAATCAAGGGAATAAGCCTGGATATACCCGAAAAGCAAATAACGTCCTTTATAGGTCCGTCGGGATGTGGAAAATCCACGGTAATCAAGAGTTTAAACCGTATGAACGACCTAATCACCGGATGCAAAATCAGTGGTGAAATCCTGCTGGACGGACAGGACATCAACACTATGGACATTAATCTGCTGCGCAAAAGAGTGGGTATGGTATTCCAAAAGCCAAACCCATTTCCAATGAGCATATATGACAATGTTGCATACGGACCGCGCACCCACGGAATACATAACAAAAAAGAGTTGGATAGCATTGTGGAGCACAGTCTAAAGCAGGCATTCCTGTGGAACGAGGTATCGGACCAACTAAAGAAAAACGCATTGGCGCTATCCGGTGGCCAACAGCAGAGATTGTGTATTGCCAGGGCGCTGGCAATAAATCCAGATGTACTGCTTATGGATGAGCCAACATCTGCACTGGACCCAATATCAACAAAGAGAATTGAAGAACTGGTACTGCAACTAAAAAAAGATTATACCATTGTAATCGTGACCCACTCCATGAGTCAGGCAAAGCGAATATCCGACAAAACAGCATTCTTTTTGCTGGGAGAGGTAATAGAATTTGACGACACAAAAAAGATGTTTTCCTCCCCTGCTCACAAGAGAACATACGAATACATAAACGGATTCTTTGGCTGATTTAACATAGATTTAACAAAAACTGAATAAATCCTAAACGAAACGGACATACACTACCAAATGAGGTGATGTAATGTCCGTATTCAATATTCTGTCCCTTGTGGGTGGACTGGCTATGTTCCTGTTTGGTATGAATTACATGGGAACATCCCTGGAAAAGCTTGGCGGAGGCAAATTTGAGTCCGTTTTGGAAAAAATGACTGACAGCAGAATAAAGGGCGTGCTCCTTGGTGCAGGAGTAACCGCAATAATACAATCCTCCAGTGCCGTTACGGTAATGGCTGTTGGATTTGTTAACTCATCAATTATGAGCCTACATCAGGTAATAGGCATCATAATGGGTGCAAATATCGGTACAACTATTACCAGCTGGATTTTGTCCCTAACTAATATTGAGAGCACCAACATATTCGTCAGTCTGCTAAAGCCATCATCATTTACTCCCCTTATGGCACTGATAGGCATAGTGATGTATATGGCAAGCAAAAATGACAAAAAGAAGGATATTGGCTCTATTTTGCTGGGATTTGCCATACTAATGTTCGGTATGGAGACAATGAGCACAGCAGTAGCCCCACTAAAAGATGTGCCCCAATTCACCGGCATACTGACAATGTTCTCAAACCCAATACTGGGTGTACTGGCAGGTGCAGTGCTAACAGCAGTAATTCAGTCGTCATCGGCATCTGTGGGAATACTGCAGGCACTGGCTGTTACCGGCTCCATCAGTGTGGCATCGGCCTTTCCTATTATTCTCGGTCAAAATATAGGCACATGCATTACTGCCATAATATCATCCATCGGCACCAACAAAAACGCAAAACGCACAGCAGTGGTGCACCTGGCATTCAACACCATCGGCGTAATACTGGCGATGATACTGTTTTACGGTGCAAACGCAATATTCCATTTGCCTTTTATACAAGACACAGTAAACGCAACATACATTGCTGTAATTCACACTGCATTCAATGTCTTTTCAACAGTGGCATTGTTCCCATTTGCAAAACAACTGGAAAAATTGGCTCATCTTATTATCAAGGACACCAATGAGGAAAAGAGCGATACTCTAATCGACCAGAGATTCCTAATGACGCCATCCTATGCTATTGACAAGGTTAAGCAGCGCAGTGACTCCATGGGTGTACTGGCTAAGGACAACATTTATTTATGTCTTGACTTAATCAAAAAATACTCTCATAATGGAGATGAACAAATCAGCAAAAACGAAAAGGAATTGGACAGGCTGGAGGACGAGCTGGAAACCTATTTGGTAAAAATCAGTTCTATGAATCTGAGTATAGAAGATTCCATAAAGCTGTCCAAGCTGAGCCACAGCATCAGCAATTTTGAGCGTATAGGCGACTATGGTGTAAATATCCTAAAAATCAAAAGGCGTATGCACCAAAACAAAGTACACTTTACACCCGATGCCAACCGAGAATTAGAGATAATGAGCAAGGCTGTGGGCGAAATAGTGGACAAGTCCATAGACGCGTTTATTACCGATGACGAAAAACTGGCAGCAGAGATTGAACCACTGGAGCAGGTTATCAATAACCTAAAGGCAGAATTGAGAGCAAGGCACTCCAAACGGCTGCAGGACAACGAATGCACTATAGAAAACGGAATGTTGTTTTTTGACATTATAAATTCCTTTGAGCGAATTGCCGACCACTGCTCAAATCTGGCAGTATGCATCATAGAATTATCCAATCGCAGCTACCAGACCCACACATACCTAAAGGGTATTAAAAGCCATAAAAACCAGGGATTTATGGAAATGTTCCAGGAATACCTGCAAAAGTATAGGATAGAATGATATGAACAAACTGATTTACATTGTTGAGGACGACACCAGCATTAAGGAGCTGGAAAGTTATGCGCTGATAAACAGTGATTTCTCTGTAGGTGCATTCGACCGTGCAAAAGGGCTGTACTCCGCACTGGAAGACAATATCCCCGCCTTGATAATACTGGATATAATGCTGCCTGACGAGGACGGTCTGTCCATACTGAAAAAGCTGCGTTCCACCCCTCTGTACAAAAACATTCCTGTAATAATGGTAACTGCAAAATCGAACGAAATTGATGCGGTAAAGGGACTGGATGCAGGAGCTGACGACTATATCACAAAGCCCTTTGGCGTAATGGAGCTGGTAAGCAGAGTAAAGGCTGTACTGCGCCGGACCCAATACGCCCCAACGGACAATATCGCATACAAGGGTTTACTCATAGACGAAGCTAAGCACACAGTATATCTTGACGATTCTGTGATTGAGCTAACATACAAGGAATTTGAAATACTGAAGCTACTCATCATAAATAAGGGCATAGTGTTGACCCGTGACAAGCTGATGGAAAGTATATGGGGCTACGACTTTGAACAGGGCAATCGCACTGTGGATGTGCATATACAATCCCTACGCAAAAAACTGGGCCCTGCCGGTGAGTGGATAAAAACAATACGAAATGTTGGCTACAAGGTAGGTGACTGATATGATCAACAAAACATTTACCAAGATACTGTCACTGGGAATGGGCATAGTGCTGGTGACCAGTGTACTGATGGTATTCGTATTCCACAGTTATTACGAAAAACAGGCACAAAACAACCTAAAAACCATTGCCACCCTGGTATCGGAGGAAATAAACAACACCGGTGATTACTCATTTATTGACAGTGTAAACGATGATACCAGACTGAGTATAATCGACCCTGACGGCAAGGTGCTGGCAGACAGTATGGAAAACGCCGAAACTATGGAGAATCACGCCGACCGACCTGAATTCCGGGAGGCTATGCAGAGTGGTCAGGGCTCAAACATACGCAAGTCTGCCACTATTGACCAAAACACATTTTACTACGCAATAAAGTTGAATAACGGCAATATCCTGCGGGTAGCTGTAACCAGTGACAGCGTGTTCATAGTATTTTACGAATCTCTGTTTTATATTGCTATCGTGGGTCTGGCAGTAATGGTGCTATCACTTCTCATCAGTTATGCCGTTACACAAAGCATAATAAAGCCGATTACGGAAATCGGCAAAAATCTGGACAACATAGAGGAGCAGGAAACATACGAGGAGTTGGCTCCGTTTGTCGATAAGCTAAAGGAACATAAGCGCAAGCAAAAACAACTGGATAAGCAAAAAAAGGAGTTCACAGCCAATATTTCCCACGAGCTTAAAACTCCGTTAACATCAATCGCGGGATATGCCGAGCTTATAGAAAACGGTATGGCAAAGCAGGAGGACATACGCCCATTTGCCCACACTATCCGCAAGCAGGCGCTAAGACTGGTAACTCTGACGGAGGACATTATTCAGCTGTCCCAACTGGATGAAACCCAGCCTGAAAGCATCAACTTTGAAGAAGTAAATCTGGGTCAAATTGCAGAGAATTGTGCCGAATCTCTGGAAATGAACGCCCGAAGCAAGAATGTAACCATTCAGCTGGAAACCCAGGAGCAATACATCAATGCCAATCCCTCCCTGATTGAAGAAATGGTATATAACCTTGTGGACAACGCGATAAGGTACAACAAAGACGGTGGATATGTAAAGATAAAAGTACACAATCCGCTGGGCACATCGGTGGTTCTGTCCGTTGAGGACAACGGTATCGGCATACCCGCTGAATATCAAAAGAGAGTGTTTGAGCGTTTCTTCCGTGTCGATAAATCCAGAAGCAAGGAAACCGGGGGCACAGGTTTGGGTCTGGCCATCGTAAAACACATTGCAGAAGTTCACAATGCCAAAATCAATGTGATAAGCAAGGTGGATGCCGGCACAAAAATAGAAGTAGAATTTTAGCACAATAAATGCCGAGAGCAAACCGCTCTCGGCATTTGATTTAGTTTCGGTAATTAATTTGTTCCTCGTTAATCACAGGATAAACCACCAATTTGTCCGCATCCAAATCCTCATGATACATATCCACAGCTGAAATTTGGTGATTATTGTAGGTGGTGTAGTAATACACACCCTTATCGGCATTACAGCAGGAGGTATATATGGTAATCTCCAGCTTATCACCCTCAACATAGTCACACCCCCGCTGCTGGTCAACAGAGCCTAGAATATGGAAAAACTGGCTGACGCTGTCCATCTCGTCATCGGAGGATACCGAATTCATCTTAACAAATGCCACTCTGACAAATCTGGACTGAGAGGACAAATCTCCCGGCAATCCGATAGCGCCCATGCCTCTGCTGTACATGCTCAGGGGCAGCCCCTCACAAAATCTGTTTTTTGGGTCTTTTGGGGACAGAGACATATAGTTATTGAGGCTGAACATCTGTTGTGGGAACGGTGGATTATTTGTCAACACGCCCACAGGATTGTCATATATATTCAGCCCCTCCGCTGTTGACTCAACAGTTATTGAGCTGTCCTTGTCGGCAATAAGCCAATGCAGCTGAGCCACCGGCAAATCCTCCCTAAAAGGTGTATCGGTAATATTGATTTTGTCCAGCAAAGCCCTGGCTTGCTCCACATTTTCGCACTGTGCCAAAATCCAAGGTATAAATTCAAATTGAGCAACATTATCCTTTCCGTCAACAGCGCTGTTGTAATGAGCGTTACCCACAAAATTCAGTCCTGCAACACCTAATCCCTTTTCGTTAACAGCATCATAATACAAGGGACAATCATCCATTACACATGCCATGCCTATAATGGCATAATGATGATTCATATCCCCCATACACCTAAAGTGAAAGGGATAATTTCTGGGAGTAACAGTAACCGTATCGCCATAGGAAAACTCATAGTCCAAGGTTCTTCCAAAATAAAAATCTTTTGTTCTGTATGTTGCAGCAGTGCACATAGTAACACATCCTTTCTACTTACATTGTACCACTAATACGCCGAATATACAACAAATAAGACCAGCATATTTTGTTTTACTTTTAATGGTACAACAGATGGGAGTATGGCAATATAACCAAATATCGGCTACAGAATTGTACAAAATAGTCAATATAAATTACTGTACCCGATGTGATATAATAAACTGTATAAAACCAGAATTGGAGGGTAATATGGACAACATTAATCTAGTAAAGGACCAAATATGTGATGTGTGTCACAAAATGTGGCAATTAGGATGGGTTGCCGCAAACGACGGTAATGTCAGCGCCAGAATGGAGGATGGCAGAATTATCGCCACCCCTACCGGCATCAGCAAGTCATTTATCACACCGGAAAAGCTGATTATCCTGGACAGCCGGGGCAATGTGCTGGAGGCTAATGACGGCATGCGTCCATCCAGCGAAATCAAGATGCATCTGCGTTGCTACGACAAGCGCGATGACGTAATGTCAGTAATCCACGCACACCCACCGGGAGCCACCGGATTTGCTGTAGCACACAAAGCAATGGATATGTACAACATGATAGAGGATGTGGCTGTTATCGGCTCGGTACCGCTGACGCCATACGGCACGCCATCCACTATAGAGGTGCCTAACGCAATCGAGCCTTACCTGGAGGAGCACGATGTGATGCTGCTGGAAAATCACGGCGCACTGGCAGTGGGCTCGGATGTAATCACAGCTTTCTACCGTATGGAAAGCCTGGAGCTATGGGCAAAAATCACCATCAATGCTGTTATCCTGGGCGGTAGCCACGACATCAGCAACGAGAATATAGAAAAGCTGATTAACCTGCGTGAGTACTATCGTGTAACAGGCCGTCATCCGGGACACAAAATCTTCAATCCGGACGACGAAATTCTGCACAAAAAGGAGGACTAATATGCTAAAGGGTATCCCAAAATACATATCCCCCGACCTGCTGAAATATCTGGCAGAGATGGGGCACGGTGACGAGTTGGTTATCGCTGACGGCAACTTTCCTGCCCAACGCATAGGGAAAAACGCACATGTTGTGCGTGCCGACGGACACGGTGTACCGGAGATACTGGATGCCATTCTGGAACTGATACCGCTGGACACCTATGTTGACCGACCTGTGGCACTGATGCAGGTATGCGAAGGTGACACCTGTGGCACCCCTGCAATATGGCAGGAATACAACGATATATTGCAAAAGCACGAGCCGGATAATCACGAAATAGAATATGTTGAGCGTTTTGCATTCTATGACAGAGCAAAGGACGCACAGCTAATCATCGCCACCGGCGAGGAGGCAATATACGCTAATGTTATACTGAAAAAGGGTGTAGTAAAATGAAAACTGTGCTGGCCTTTGATTTTGGTGCCTCCAGTGGCAGAGCAATTAAGGCATGCTATGACGGCACAAAAATTACATATAACGAAATTCATCGCTTTGAAAACAAGCCAATAATTGAAAACGGACAGGTTCACCACGATGTGGATATGATTTTTGGCGAAATAAAAAAGGCGCTGGGTAAGGCAGGAGATATTGACTCACTGGCCTTTGATACCTGGGGGGTTGACTACGCCCTGCTGGATGGCGATGACAACATTATTTGTCCGCCGTTTCACTACCGTGATGAACGCACTGCCGACGCAATAGAACGCCTGAAGGGAAAGATGGACTATGATGACCTGTATGCCAAAAGCGGCAATCAGATTATGAACATCAACACTCTTTTCCAGCTATGCAGTGACGAAAATCTGAACAAGGCAAAAAGCATATTGTTTATGCCCGACCTGTTCTCCTTTTTACTTAGCGGTAACAAGGTATGCGAGCATACAATCGCATCTACATCACAGATGCTGGAGCCCAATAGCAAAAGTTGGAATCAGGACATACTGGATGCCTACGGTATCAGCAGAAATATATTTCCACCATTGGTGCCCAGTTGTACCGTTAACGGCGAATACAATGGCATAAAGGTTATATCGGTAGCGGGACACGACACCCAATGCGCCGTAGCGGCTATGCCCTGCACCGACGATAACAGCGCATTCCTGTCCTGTGGCACATGGTCGCTGATAGGCTGCGAGCTGGACTCCCCCATTCTCACAAAGGAGAGTAATGCTCTGGAATTATCCAACGAGCTGGGCGCTAACGGAAAAATTAACTACCTAAAGAACATCAGTGGCTTGTGGCTGATACAGGAAACGAAGCGTCACCTTAAGTCCCGGGGCAACAGTTACAGCTACAACGACCTGGAGCAACTGGCAAGAGCGTCGCAACCGTTCAAATGCTTGATTGACCCGGATAGTCCAATACTATCCACTCACGGTAATCTGCCGGACAAAATCAAGTCGTTCTGCGAGAGCACCAATCAACCTGCACCGCAAACTGTGGGCGAACTGGTAAGGTGCATATATGAAAGCCTTGCCCTAAAATACAGATACGCCCTGGAGCAAATCAGCAGCTGTACCGGCAAGGAATTCACCTGCCTAAACCTGCTGGGTGGCGGCACAAAGGACGGATTTTTGTGCGAACTGACAGCAAACAGCATAAATATACCTGTTAAGGTGGGGCCTATCGAAGCCACAGCGCTGGGCAATATTGTGTTGCAGCTGGTAGCGTTGGGTGAACTCAAGGATGTTAATCAAGGCAGACAAATAATTTTGTCCGGCGAAGAAATCAAGGAATATGAGCCCCATCATTCGACAGAATGGGACAAGGCTTACGAAATATTCAAAACCAAAATAGTAAACAAGTAAGGAGTTTGTGATTATGTTATATCCAAAAATCGGTATAAGACCTATTATTGACGGCCGTTGGGGCGGTGTCCGCGAGAGTCTTGAGGTGCAGACAATGAACATGGCTACTGCCGCAGCAGAGCTAATATCCAAAACCCTCAAATATCCCGACGGCACACCGGTACAATGTGTAATCAGCGACACAACCATCGGCGGCGGCGCAGAGGCAGGCAGATGCGAGGAGCAATTTGCAAAAGAAAATGTTGTGGCTACTCTGTCGGTAACACCCTGCTGGTGCTACGGAACAGAGACCTTTGATATGAGCCCTAACACCATCAAGGCTGTATGGGGATTCAACGGCACGGAGAGACCCGGCGCAGTTTATCTTGCTGCTGTTATGGCAGCTCATGCACAGAGAGGTCTGCCGGCATTCTCAATCTACGGCACTGAGGTAAAGGACATCGGCGATAAGGAAATCCCCGATGATGTTGCAGAAAAGATTTTGCGCTTCGCTCGTTGTGCAGTAGCCGTAGGATGGATGAAAAACAAGTCCTATGTTAACTTTGGCGGTATCGCAATGGGTATCGCAGGTTCCTACTGCAACGCCGAATTTTTCCAAAAATATCTTGGAATTCGTGCAGAATGGGTTGATATGACCGAGATTGTGCGCCGTATTACTCTGGACATTTTTGACCAAGAGGAATACGAAAGAGCATTGGCTTGGGTAAAGGATAACTGCAAGGAAGGCTTTGACTGCAATGCAGGCAAGGATTTGCCCGAAATCATTCGCAAATCCAAGCACATTCCTGCCGACAAGGATTGGGAATTCATAACAAAAATGACCATGGTTATGCGTGACATCATGTTTGGCAACACAAAGCTGGACGATATGGGATGGCACGAGGAGGCACTGGGAAAGAATGCTATCGGCGGTGGCTTCCAGGGTCAGCGCAACTGGACTGACTGGCTGCCTAACGCCGACTTTAGTGAGGCTATCCTGGCATCCACATTTGACTGGAACGGCAAAAAGATGCCCACCCCATTTGCAACCGAAAACGACACACTCAACGGTGTATCAATGATTCTCGGAACACTGGTATCCAACTCCGCACCTTGCTTCCACGATGTGCGTACATACTGGAGCCCCGACTCATGTGAGCGTGTGACCGGTATGCGCCCGGAGGGTAAGGCTGCCAACGGATTTATCCACCTTATCAACTCCGGCGCCACAGCGCTTGACGGCTCCGGCGCCTGCAAGAACGCCGACGGCAATGGCTGTATGAAGCCGTTTTGGGAGATGACAAACGACGACATCAAGGCTTGCCTTGATGCAACGGACTGGTGCCGTGCTAACTACGAATACTTCCGCGGCGGCGGATTCTCAAGCCACTTCCGTTGCAGAGCAGAGATGCCTGTTACTATGCTGAGAGTCAATATTGCCGACGGTATAGGCCCTGTTCTTCAGTTGGCAGAGGGTTACACCTGTGACCTGCCTGACCAAATTCACAACACTATCGACAAGCGTACCGACCCTACCTGGCCTACAACCTGGTTTGCTCCAATCTTGACCGGTGAGGGTGCATTCAAGGATGTATATAGCGTGATGGCTAACTGGGGCGCTAACCACGGCGTTACCGTTTACGGCCATGTTGGAGCAGAACTGATTACACTGGCGTCAATGCTGCGTATCCCTGTCAATATGCACAATGTTGACGACAGCAGAATCTTCCGTCCCCATTCATGGTCATGCTTTGGTACTATGGATAGCCAGGCTGCCGACTACGCTGCTTGTGCGACCTATGGACCACTGTACAAATAATTACACAAAAGTGGGTAGCAAACGCTACTCACTTTTTTATCATAAAAATGTATCAAAATCATTGTACTTGCCACATAAATGTAGTACAATTAATTGAAGTTGGAATTTGAAAATACTAACAAAACAAAAATTTATGTCCATTGGTACAACAAAGAATAATACACCGGTGATGTTACTGGACTATTCAACAAAAGAAGGCGGATTTAATGAAATACAGAACACAACTCACAATCAATATGAACAACCTGGAATACAACTGCAACCGGGTACTGGGCAAGCTGCCTGAGGGCGTAAAGCTGCTGGCAGTAATAAAGGCGAATGCCTACGGACACGGTGCAGTTGAGTTTGCAAAATTCCTGAAGAGCAAATGCGACTTTTTCGGTGTAGCGTGCATTGAGGAAGCAGTGGAGCTAAGGCTGGCCGGTATCACCGCTCCCATACTGATACTTGGCAGGGTATTCCCCGATTCTTACCAAGATGTAGTAAAGTACGATATCAGAATCCCAATATTCTCTATTGAGGATGCAAGGGTGCTGTCACAGGAGTCTGTTAAGCAAGGAAAAAATGTGCCTTTTCATTTTTGTGTAGATACCGGTATGAGCCGTATAGGATTCCAAATCAACGACGAGAGCGCCGATTTGTGCAAAGAGATTGTGCAGCTGCCAAACATTGAGGCAGAGGGAATCTTCTCACATTTTGCCACTGCCGATGAGACAGATTTGTCAAGAGCAATACGCCAGAGAGAACGATTTGACGCCTTTATCACAATGCTGGAGGACAGAGGAATCAGCATACCTATCAAGCACATCAACAACAGCGCAGGCATTATGAATTTTGACAAATACTACGATATGTGCCGTATGGGAATAATAACCTACGGACTGTACCCATCCGAAGAAGTGGACAAAGCGTTGCTGGACATAAAGCCGGTTATGACCTGGCAAGCATCCATATCCCATATCAAGACTATTAACCCCGGTGACGAAGTGTCCTACGGCGGCACCTTCAAAGCCGACAAGCCTACTCGTGTTGCCACAATTCCGGTGGGCTATGCCGACGGCTATCCAAGATGTCTGTCCAACAAAGGCAGAGTAATCGTTAACGGCCAATATGCAAACATTATAGGCAGAGTATGTATGGACCAATTTATGGTGGATGTTACAGACATAGAATGTAGTATTGGTGACCAAGCGACACTGGTAGGCGAACAAGGAAAGGCAAAAATCAGTATGGAGGAGTTATCCAACAACGCTCACTCATTCAACTATGAATTGCCCTGTCGCATACAGGCTCGTGTGCCCAGGTTGTACACCTACAATAACCGGGTTATGGCTACTGTAGAACTGAACAAATAATACCAATGATATCAACAGATGCTCGGTGAGCATCTGTTTTTGTTTACATCAAATGATAAATATGCTATTATAAAATCATATTTACAAAGGAGGTAATTAGGATAAAAAAGGTAGTAATAGGCATACTGGCACATGTTGACTCCGGCAAAACTACTCTATCCGAGGCAATGCTATATAAATCGGGCAGTACACGAAAGCTGGGCAGAGTGGATAATCGGGATTCCTTTTTGGATACCGATGCACTGGAGCGTTCTCGCGGTATCACCATATTCTCAAAGCAGGCAGTAATGACCTATGCAGACACCCAATTCACCCTAATCGACACTCCGGGACACGTGGATTTTTCTGCCGAGATGGAACGCACATTACAAATACTGGACTATGCCATACTGGTAATCAGCGCCACCGACGGAATACAAAGCCACACCGTAACTCTGTGGCGACTGCTAAAAAAATACAATATTCCCTGCTTCCTATTCATAAACAAAATGGATATGGACGGCGCAGATAAAGATGTTGTGATGCGCCAACTAAGAAAAAAGTTCAGTGATAACTGTATTGACTTTTGTGCTGATACTGATGAAATTACCGAGAACTTGGCGCTTTGCAACGATAAGTTGCTATCAAAATATGAAACAGCCGGAATATCCCGGCAGGATATAGCCGATGCTATCAAAAGCAGGAGTGTATATCCATGCCTATTTGGTTCTGCACTAAAGGTGGAGGGCGTTGACCGACTGCTGCAATGCATAGACGAATACACCATGACTCCAAAATATGGCACCACCTTTGGCGCACGAGTATATAAAATAACCGAGGACAAGGGTCAACGCCTGACCTTACTTAAGGTTACCGGAGGAGTGCTGAAGCTCAAAGAAATACCGGACAGCGAAAAAAATACATCCTGCGAAAAGATAAACCAAATCCGTATATATTCCGGTGAAAAATTCACCACCACAGACCAAGCAGAAGCAGGCA
Source organism: Eubacterium sp. (assembly GCA_051881195.1). Classification (GTDB taxonomy): domain Bacteria; phylum Bacillota; class Clostridia; order Oscillospirales; family Acutalibacteraceae; genus Eubacterium_R. The sequence goes on from JBJEPK010000064.1 coordinate 33,075, forward strand.
CAGTATGTGCAATAACAGGTATCACCTTCACAAGTCCGGGTGACGGACTGGGCAAAGAAAAAAAGGCTGATTTGCCGGTACTGGAGCCGGTGCTGACATACAGTCTTGTATTGCCTGAGGATGTGGACTCCCACACTGCTCTGGACAAAATGAAAATACTGGAGGCTGAGGACCCACAGCTAAAGGTAGAATGGAATCAACAACTGGGAAAAATCCAAGTAAAGCTGATGGGAGAAATTCAATTGGAGATACTGCAATCCATAATCTCCGACAGGTTTGGAATGGACATCAAATTCAGTGAGGGCAGTATCATCTACAAGGAAACCATTGCCAACACAGTTGAGGGTGTGGGTCACTTTGAGCCATTGAGACATTATGCCGAGGTGCATCTGCTGATGAAACCCGGCAAGCGAAACAGCGGTCTGGTATTCAGTACAGACTGCAAGGAAGATGAGCTGGACAAAAACTGGCAACGGCTAATCCTCACCCATCTGTACGAAAAGACACATATCGGCGTTCTGACAGGCTCACCTATAACCGATATGGAGATAGTGTTAAAATCGGGCAAGGCACACCCAAAGCATACAGAGGGAGGCGACTTTAGGCAAGCTACATACCGTGCAATAAGACAGGGGCTACGCACTGCCCAATGTCAACTGCTGGAGCCGATATTTGACTTTGTGCTGGAAATACCACAGACCGGTGTCGGCAGAGCGATAAACGACATACAATTGATGCACGGCACATTCAATCCACCGCAAACAGTGGATGATATGGTAATAATTACCGGCACTGCACCGGTATCAACAATGAACAGTTACTCCCGTGACGTAAACCAATACACCCACGGAAAGGGCAAGCTCCAATGCACCCTAAAAGGGTATGAGCCATGCCACAACAGTGAGCAAGTCATTGCCAAAATCGGCTATGATTGTGACGGAGATACAGCCAACCCCTGCGACTCTGTCTTTTGCTCCCACGGTGCAGGATATAATGTGAAATGGGACCAAGTAAAAAGTCACATGCACCTGCCAAGCGTACTGTCCATACCAAAAACAGAGGCCGTGGCAAATATGAACCGCCGGCTGTATTCCGAAAAAAATGCCGGTGACGACCTCTTTGCGCTGGACAAGGAATTGATGGAAATATTTGAGCAGACATACGGTCCGATAAAGCCACGGAATAATCCGAGTGACCATCACTTTACCCTGACCGAAAGCAAAGAAAAATCCACCGCAAAACGAAAACCGACAAAAAAATATGACGGCACCGAATATCTGCTGGTGGATGGATACAATGTTATCTTTGCCTGGGACCAACTGCGAGAGTTGTCCAAGGATAATATTGAGGGTGCCCGTAATGCACTAATCAACATGCTGTGCAACTACCGAGGATACAAAAAATGCGAAACCATACTGGTATTCGACGCCTACAAGGTCAAGGGCAACCACCGAGAGATAGAAAAAATTAACAATATCAGCGTTGTTTATACCAAAGAGGCGGAGACAGCCGATATGTATATCGAAAAG
>JBJEPK010000065.1:0-6847 GCA_051881195.1 Eubacterium sp.
GAAAGGAGACATAATTTAAACCACCCCTTTCGAGGTGGTTTAATTATACGTGATAATATGAAAATGAGTGATATGATTGCTGATATGATAATGGATATGTTTGATGACCAAACTTCATCTGTACAGATTCAGCGAAATGATTTGGCTAATCAATTAGGTTGTGTACCCAGTCAGATTAACTATGTTATCACATCCAGATTTACTCCGGAGGCGGGGTATAGAATAGAGAGTAGGCGAGGTGGTGGAGGATATATCCTCATTACTCGCGCTGATAGCAAATCAAACGCCATTACAAGCCTAATCAACGGCATTGGCGATTGCATTGATGAGCGTACTGCCCGTACTCATATAAACAATTTATGTTATCACGAAATTATTGATGAAAAGACGGCGTTGATGATGAGTTCTGCTCTTATGGACAGTAACTACAAAGGTATGCTCCAAAGAGATGCAAATGTAATCCGTGCCCGTCAGCTAAAGCAGATGTTGCTGGCATACATTAATTAGTGATGACAATATAGTATACAGGAGGTATTTATTATGAAATGTACACATTGTAACAATAGAGATGCCAATACTCACTTCAAGAGAGTAATTAACGGCCAAAAGGAAGAAATGTATTTGTGCGAGGAGTGTGCAAAGGAGCTTGGCGTAATTGATGAATTCACATTTAAGCCATTTAGTATGGACAGCTTTTTCGGCGGATTACTGAGTTCAGGTGCATCAGCTCTTAACTCCTTGGCAGGCATCGACAGATGTCCCGGCTGCGGTGCATCCCTTAATGACATTATCAACAATGGCAGGGTAGGTTGTGCGCAGTGCTATAACAAGTTTGAAGACAGACTAATTCCCGGTATCGAAAAGATACACGGTAAAACAAAGCATATAGGCAAAAATGTTACCTATACAGAATCCGTAGAAAACCCGATGGAATCTGTCAGTCGTATAGATAGCCTAAAAGCAGAGCTTCGTCAGGCTATAAAAGAGCAAAGGTTTGAGGATGCCGCAGTGATCAGAGATAAGATTAAGGCGATTAATGAGGAGGCGTAATTATGTCAAGATGGTATCAAGGTAATGGCAATAATTCCGATGTAGTGTTGTTTTCTAAGGTGCGCCTGGCCCGTAACCTTGCTGACGCTCCTTTTCCATCCAGAATGAGTGGGGAAGTAAAAAAATCAGTAACAAAAAAGCTTTATGCCACCATCAAGAACTCTGCTATTGCCAATGAGTTCGACCTAATCAACATGAATGACCTTACCGACATAAAGGCGGCTTCTTATGTAGAAAAAGGACTGATTAGCCAAGAGTTTTTTGATACAAGGCATAATTCCAGTTTTCTGTTATCAAAAAAAGAGAATGTGTCAATAATGCTATGTGAAGAGGACCATATTCGTATCAATTCATTTGTTGCCGGCAACGATATTACATCGGCCTATGAACTGGCTAATAAAATTGATGACATCATTCTCGCTAACCAAAAGACGGCCTATTCTCAGCAGCTGGGATTTCTGACATCATCGCCAATTAATCTCGGCACAGGACTAAAGGCAACTTTTGCACTTCATTTGCCTGCGTTGGCACAGAAGAATGCAATTTACAGCCTGACCTCCATGGTTGGCAAGCTGGGACTTTCTCTTAGAGAGCTGTATAGAGACGGCGTAGGAGACATATATCTTCTCAGTAACCAAGTATCACTTGGAATAACAGAAAAAAGTGCTTTGGATAATTTGAGCGCAATTTGCGACCAGATTATAATTCAGGAGCGTAATGCCCGTGAGGCACTAAAGGAAAGCCCTGAGTGTGAGGACAGAATATACAGAACGCTGGGTGTGTTAAAGATGGCTAGACAGCTGGATAAAGAGGAATTTTTGAACAGCCTTTCTTTGGTACGCCTAGGTGTATCATTGGGTTACTTTGACTATTCATATCAGCAAATAGGCGATATGCTGTACACATTACAGGATGCTACTCTTACAGATGCCGCAAAAGCTGATATAAACCAAAGCACCTGCGCCAAAATCAGAGCAAATATGGTTAGAGAAGTTTTAAAATAGTCGGGTAATACACCCGACAAGGGGGTATTGATATGTACAAATTTAATTCTTTTACACAAAAAGCAAACGATGTTTTGAATATTGCTATAAAAACGGCAGAACAATTTGGACACTCCTATGTAGGCAGTGAACATATTTTGTACGGTTTGGTTAAGGAAGGCAACGGCTTAGCTGCTACAACTCTTGCCGGCAAGGGCATAACAACTGATGATTTGGAAAAATTATTCAAGGATAGAATCGGAGTCGGTAATCCCACAAGACTGACGCCAAATGATTTTACACCAATGGCAAAGAGGATTATTGAATTGTCCTACCAAATTGCCAGAGGTATGATGCATTCCTTTGTGGGTACTGAGCATCTGCTTATTTCATTGATAAAAGAGACTGACTCCTATGCTGTCAAATTTATTAATGAGCTGGGGATTGATGAGGGCAGTATTCTCGACGAGCTTGCATCTTCTATCTCCAATGGTGAGAGTGATACTTCCCAGGGGGGTAGGAATACTAAAAAGACTAAGTCAAAAACACCTACGCTGGACGAATTTGGCAAGAATTTAACAGAATGCGCCAAGGAGGGCAAGATTGACCCTGTTATAGGCAGAGAAGATGAAATCAATCGAGTTATCCAAATTCTTTCCCGACGCAGTAAAAATAATCCATGTCTTATTGGCGAGCCGGGAGTAGGTAAGACAGCAATAGCCGAAGGCCTTGCACTAAAGATAGTAAAGGACGAAGTACCTGAACTACTGCGAAACAAAACAATTGTGTCTCTGGACCTAACCTCTATGGTTGCCGGAACAAAGTATCGCGGCGACTTTGAGGAAAGAATAAAAAAGGCTATGGACGAAGTAAAAGAGAATAAGGATGTTATTCTGTTTATAGATGAGGTACACAATATAATGGGTGCAGGAGCTGCCGAGGGCGCAGTAGACGCAGCAAATATCTTAAAACCATCGTTAGCTCGTGGAGAAATTCAAATTATCGGTGCAACCACTATTGATGAGTATCGCAAAAATATAGAAAAGGATGCAGCACTTGAACGCAGATTCCAGCCTGTTACTGTTGGTGAGCCTACCCAGGAGGAAGCTATCGAGATACTAAAAGGTATTAGGGATAAGTATGAGGCGCATCACAAGGTTAAGATAACCGACCAGGCCATTGAAGATGCCGTTAAGATGTCGTCCCGATATATTGCAGACAGATATTTGCCGGACAAAGCAATAGATCTTATTGACGAAGCGGCGTCAATAGTACGCCTTAATGCACAGACCATACCACAAAACCTCCGTGATATGGAGGCAGAGATTAAGCGATTGGAACAAGAAAAGCAATCTGCCATTACTTCTCAGGATTTTGAGTCTGCTGCAAAATTAAGAGACAGACAAACCAGCCTAAAGGAGTTACTTGCCGACGAAAAAGATAAATGGAAGAACTCCACTTCCCACGAAGTTCGTGCAGTAACAACCGACGAGATTGCGTCCGTAGTGGCTCAATGGACAGGTATTCCGGTAACACAGCTTACCAAGGAGGAGAGCGAAAGATTGCTCAATATGGAGCAGGTACTCCACCGGCGTATAGTTGGTCAGGACAAGGCCGTTACATCAATCGCAAAGGCAATTAGGCGTGGCAGAGTTGGACTGAAAAATCCTAACAGGCCAATCGGCTCGTTTATTTTCCGTGGTCCAACCGGTGTTGGTAAAACAGAATTGTGCAAGACACTTGCCGAGGCAATGTTTGGTACAGAAAATGCTATTATCAAGCTTGATATGTCCGAGTATATGGAAAAGCATACGGTATCAAAGTTGATTGGTTCACCTCCGGGATATGTTGGATTTGATGAGGGTGGACAGCTGACAGAAAAAGTTCGTAGGCACCCATATTCTGTAGTACTGTTTGATGAGATAGAAAAGGCTCATCCGGATGTATTCAATATGTTGTTGCAGATTTTGGAGGACGGTGTATTAACCGATTCACAGGGCAGAGCAGTTTCATTCAAGAATACCATTATTATTATGACATCCAATGTTGGCGCCTCTAAGATTACCGAACCAAAGAAGTCCCTTGGCTTTGGGGATGACGGTGATGATTACGAAATTGAGGAATTGGTTATGGCTGAATTAAAGAAAACCTTTAAACCTGAATTTCTTAATCGTCTTGACGAGATAATAGTGTTCAATCAGCTTGAGCAGGAGGATATTCAAGAGATTGCAAGGCGAATGTTGGCATCACTTACGGATAGAGTAAAGTCGCTTGACATTGGTATTACCTTTACAGATGCAGTAATTTCTGCTCTTGCCAAGGACGGCTTTGACAAGGTATATGGCGCCCGTCCGTTAAGAAGAGCAATCCAGTCCAATATTGAGGATAAATTATCTGAGCTGATGCTTGACGGTACTGTCAAAGCGGGAGATAATATCACGGTGGATTATGTTGACGGTGGATACACCTTTAAATAGTTTGATAGCAGTGCTTCGGCACTGCTATTTTCATATTGTGCTTGAAAGAATAGTTGCTTGGTGTTATTATTGGATTAAAGAATACTTTGGAGGAGATATTATGAGTAATCATCAGGTGGTTAATCCTCACGATTTGCTGGATAAGGATGGCAAGTTAATTGAGCCGGGTTGGAGCACATCGTTGGTTCAAAAATACGATAGAACAGACATAAAAAAGCGCAAAACTCGTATAAAAGAATGGGACTATTACTATGTTATGTCCAATTCCAACAAATTCGCATTGTGTCTAACTATTTCCGACCTGGGTTATTTGGGTATGTACAGCGTCAGCTTTGTAAACCTAAAGGACGCTGTTGAGCATACCGAGTCCGTGCTGACTCCGTTCCCTATGGGAAAGACGGGCTTACCCCCTACATCCGCTATGGGTGATGTGGAGTTCAGCAACAAAAAACTGAAGATTCAGTTCAAGAATGACGGCACTGTGCGTAGGCTTATAATGAACTATCCTTCTTTTGACAGCAAGGGTATCTGCTGTGATATTACCCTTACCGATGAACCTCGGGACAGTATGGTAATTGCCACACCTTGGGCAGAAGATGAACACGCATTTTATTATAACCAAAAGATTAATTGTTTGCGTGCATCCGGAACAGTTACATACGGCAATGACACATTCGCCCTGGACAAAAGTGTTGACTTTGCAGGACTTGATTGGGGTAGAGGAGTTTGGACATACGACAATTATTGGTATTGGGGTTCGGGCTCGGGACAAATTGATGGCGTGCCATTCGGCTTTAATCTTGGTTATGGCTTTGGTGACACCTCAGCTGCCAGTGAGAATGTAATATTTTACGATGGTAAGGCACACAAATTTGATGACATTGTGTTCAATATCAGTGACAATTACACCGACCCTTGGACTTTCAGGTCCTCTGACGGAAGATTCGATATGGATTTTGTACCCATTATTGACAGAAGCGCCCTTGTTGACCTAAAAATTATTGTTACCGACCAGCATCAGGTATTCGGCAAAATGAGTGGAACTGCGATTCTGGATGATGGTACGAAGATTGAATTAAAGGATTTTTTGTGCTTTGCAGAAAAAGTACACAATAAATACTGATTTTCATTGAAGTTGATGATGATTAGTGGTATATTATTATAAAAATGAAATGAGGAGATGTATAATTTATGCAAGTTGCAGCATTAATGTCCATTGTACAGATACTTAGATTGGTAGCCAGGATTTTGTTAACCTTTGCTGTTAGTAATGATGCAAAGGCAAGGGGATTAAAGTACAGAAAACTGTTTATGGCACTTACTTTCTTTTTCCCGGTGATTGTATCAATAATTTATATTTGCGTTCGTAGCACTGTTCCCAAGATTGTGCCCAAAATGTGCGTAGTTTGCGGCGCAACTCTGGCACCGGAGTTTACTCAATGTCCAAATTGCGGTAGTATGGGATTCAATGATTATCTTGTACCCGGTTTTCAGGAGTATAAGAATAAAGCCAAAAGATTGTTGATTTCGGCAATATGTATGGTATTGGTTGCCGGGGGTATAACATTTGCAGTGTCTATTCAGTTCGTTTCCGACTGGATTAGGGACGGCCATGATATGTACAACTATTCAGATTTTGGTGATTTTATGGATGAGTGGGAAAATTATCTGGATGGCAATGATAGTGATATGGACTATTATGACGATTACCAAGAGGATGATGATTCAAACGATTTAGGAAAAGATTTTAAAAACTTTGGTAATAATGGTTAATTATCATAAAAAAAGAGGATTTTTTTCCTCTTTTTTTGTTTTTTTTGATAAATGACATTATCGCTTTAATGTGCTAAAATTTATACATCAAAAAAGCATATTATTCATTAGGAGGACATTTTATGGCTTATGTTGATGAGATACTTGCGTATCTGCAAAAAAAGGATTATTATGAGCCTGAGTTCATTCAGGCTGTTAATGAGGTACTAAATTCACTTCGTCCCGTTATCGAACAAAATGAAGAAAAGTACCGCAAGGTTGCTCTTCTTGAGAGACTTATTGAGCCTGAGAGAATTTTGCGCTTTAGAGTGCCTTGGATTGATGATGAGGGTCAGGTTCATGTAAATCGTGGTTATCGTGTACAGTTCAACTCTGCTATCGGCCCATACAAGGGCGGTTTGCGTTTGCACCCATCCGTTAACCTTGGTATCGTTAAGTTTCTTGGATTTGAGCAAATATTCAAGAATTCACTTACCGGTCTTCCAATCGGTGGCGGTAAGGGCGGCTCCGACTTTGACCCTAAGGGAAAAAGTGACAGAGAGATTATGATGTTCTGTCAGAGCT
>JBJEPK010000066.1:0-6681 GCA_051881195.1 Eubacterium sp.
TCGACCTCCAGCGTGACAGGCTGGCGTTCTAACCAACTGAACTACCGGGCCATTGTGCTCGTAGCAGAATGAATCTGCTACGAATATGGTGGGAACAACAGGGCTCGAACCTGTGACCCCCTGCTTGTAAGGCAGGTGCTCTCCCAGCTGAGCTATACTCCCACATTCGTCGCACCAGCGACGGTCTATATAATACTATATTATTTTATAAATGTCAACACTTTTTTCTAAAAATTATTGATTTTTGCAGGCTGAATCCAGCAGTGCTTTAATTTCTTTTGGAGAGAAAGAATATGTCTTGTCGCAAAAGTGACATTCCACAGTTGTATCCTCACCGCTATCAACCATTTCCTGTAAAGACTGCACGCCGGTGCTGATTAATGCTGTTTCTACCCTTTTTTTAGAGCAATTACATTTGTAGCTGCAAGTTCTTTCATCAAGCTTATCAATCTCTATGCCCTGCATTGCTGTCTTTGCTATATCATCGGCTGTAAAGCCGTCAGAAAGCATTTTTGTTACAGTTGGGATGGATGAAACATTTTTTTCTATAATGTCAATTACAGAATCATCACAGCCGGGTAACAATTGTATGATAAATCCACCGGAACTATTTACAGACAAGTCGGAATTAACCAGAACACCCAATGCACATACGGATGGTGTCTGCTCGGATGTGGCAAAATAATTGGTAATATCCTCTGCAATTTCGCCACTTATAATAGGTACTTGACCAATATATGGCTCACGCATGCCAATATCCTTGATTACATACAACTGTCCGTTAGTTCCAACTGCACCTTTTACATCCAGCTTACCAACGCTGTTAAGTGGAATTTCTACAATTTTGTTTTGGACATAGCCACGAACATTGCCGTCACAATCGGATACTGCAATCAAATCTCCACAGGGACCATCTGCGTTTATCCTAACAGTTACAGAGTCATCCTTATTTTTGAGCATATATCCCATCATAGATGTGGCAGTTAATAATCTACCAAGGGCAGCTGTAACCGTAGCAGATGTCTTGTGTACTCGTTCCATCTCTGCCACTATATCTGTTGAGTCGCAGGCAATTACAAATGCCGAGCCATCCCTTGTAATATATCTTACTATCTTTCCCATAAATTATTCCTTCTTACAAATAAAAAATAATCTCTCACTATCATCAGCCGGTGGATTTTTGTCAAAATCGGAATATATTTGTATATTATCAAATCCGGCATTATGCAACATTTTTGTTAGCGTGTCAATGCTATATGCAGTCTCACAAAAATCTTCACTATGTCTATCATAGCTTTTTCCGTTATAGATAAAGAAATCTAACAGGATTCTTACCCTATTCTCTTCAATTAGTTCATTGTCCCAGGATAAGAAAAAATTTTCCTCATCAAAAACGAATGTGTTGTCAGCCAGTACGTGGTTATGCTTATATACTGTGTTCACATCAAAAATGAATAGACCGTTTTTCTTTAGGTGTTTATATACAGAAGAAAACACCTTTTGAACATCTTTAGCACAATTCAAATGATTTATTGAATCAAGGGTTGAAATTGCACCGTCAACCTGTTCTGTAAGGCTCAAATCCTGCATTTTGGCATTAATTAAGTAAAATTCACAACCGATGTCGCCAAGCTTTTCTGAAGCAATCTGCAGCATTTCTGCAGAGGAATCAATGCCGATAATCCTGTATCCTTTTTTAGCAAGATACTTGGACACAGAACATGTACCGCAACCCAAATCGAGAATAGTCCCCTGCTCTATCCCATTGTCGCTAAAAAATCCGGAAATGAAATCACTTCCGGATTTGTAGGCAACATTGTCGGTTAGTTGGTCATAAAATTGCGCAAAGCACTGATTATAACTGCTCATCGTATTTTTCCTGTATGCGCTCAAAAATCTTGTCATAACCGTCACAACCATACTGTAACGAACGATTAACTCGGCTGATAGTAGCCGTTGATGCACCTGTCTCGCTAACAATGTCGGTATAAACAGATTTTTCTGACAGCATCTTGGCAACCACTATACGTTGAGATAGTGTCTTGAGCTCCTGCACTGTGCACAAATCCTCAAAGAAATCGTAGCACTCCTCCTTGGATTCCAATGCCAGAATAGCGTCAAATAAGAAGTCGATATTCTTGTCTTTTAGCTTATTGTTCATCAAAATGAACCTCCGAAAATATATTATTCTTATTTTAACACATTAAAACGTGAAAGTAAAGCAAAATCCCCAAAAAAAATTGGGGATTTATAAATTATTATTTTATCAATTTGTCATGAATATCGAAGCAGTCAAATGTGGCAAAATAATCCTTAGGAGTTTCTGCTCTTCTGATTAACTTGTATGAGCCGTCTTCCTTAAGCAGTATTTCTGCGCTTTTGAGCTTTCCGTTGTAGTTGTATCCCATTGAAAATCCATGAGCTCCGGTATCATGAATAAATAGAATATCACCCATATCAATCTTTGGTAACATTCTGTCGATAGCAAACTTGTCGCAATTCTCACAAAGAGAGCCGGTAACATCGTACTTTACATCACAAGGGTCGTCCTCCTTGCCGAGAACAGTAATATGATGATATGCGCCGTAAATTGCCGGTCTCATAAGGTTTACGGCACAAGCGTCTACGCCAATGTACTCCTTATGGGTATGCTTTTCGTTAATTGCTGTGGTAACAAGTCCACCGTATGGTCCCATCATGAATCTGCCCATTTCGGTATAAATCTTAACATCACCCATACCTGCAGGAACTAAAACCTCGTCATATACCTTATGTACTGAATCGCCGATTACTGCAATGTCGTTTGGCTCCTGGTCCGGCAGATAAGGAATACCAACTCCACCTGAGAGATTAATAAAGGTTATATTTGCACCGGTCTTGTCTCTAAGGTCAACAGCCAGCTCAAACAAAACCTTGGCCAGCATTGGATAGTATTCGTTGGTAACTGTGTTGGATGCAAGAAAAGCATGGATACCAAACTCCTCAACACCCTTGCCTTTCATTATTCTAAAGGCGTCATATATTTGTTCGGTAGTCATACCGTATTTTGCATCCCCGGGATTGTCCATAATATCGTTGCTAATTTTGAACATACCGCCCGGATTATAACGGCAGGACATTTTTTTTGGTAACTTGCCGCAAGCTTTTTCTACTGCTGCGATATGAGTAATATCGTCCAGATTTATAATACCGCCAAGGTCGTTGCAGAATTTGAACTCCTCAATAGGAGTATCGTTTGATGAAAACATAATGTCATCACCCACTGCACCGATAGCCCTTGCCATCATTAACTCGGTTTTTGATGAGCAGTCGCAACCGCAACCGTACTCCTGCAGAATGTTGATTAGAAAAGGGTTTGGAGTAGCCTTTACAGCAAAGTACTCCTTAAATCCTTTGTTCCAGGCAAATGCGTCCTTAAGAGCCTGAACATTTGCTCTGATACCTTTTTCGTCATAAATGTGGAAAGGCGTTGGATACTCCTTTGTGATTTCCTTTACCTTTTCCAGTGTAACAAATGGTGTCTTTGACATTTTTACTCTCCTCTATTTTGTATTGCATCCTCGATACATTTTTTTATTCTATCCAATCCCTCGCCCTTTATGGAAGAGAATGGAATTATCTCTACATCACCGGCGCAAGCAAGCTCCTGTGCAGATTCTGACAAACGCTTTTGGTATTCTTTTACCTTTAGCTTATCGCTCTTTGTCATAACGATTATGAAAGGTAAATTCATTTGCTGCATAAACTCAATCATACCATAGTCGTCAGCAGATGGCTTGTGCCTCATATCCACCAGTTGTACTACCAGCTTGATATTCCTATTTTGGTTAAAATAGCCCTCCATCAGCTCACCAAATCTGTCCCTCTCTTGTTTGGATAACTTGGCGTAGCCGTAACCCGGCAAATCAACAAACTTGATTCCGTCAACATCGTAAAAATTGATGGTAATTGTCTTGCCCGGTACAGAACTGACTCTGGCAAGTGACTTTCTGTTAAATAGCTTGTTAAGCAAGGAGCTTTTGCCCACATTAGACCTGCCTGCAAATACAATCTCCGGAATATTGCCAGGTGGCAACTGTGATGATAGACCATATGCTCTTTCAAATTTAGCTGTATTGTAATTCATATAGTACCTACTGTGTAATTACCTGTGTGTCATTATTGCTATCTGCAATTATCGAGGCTTTATCATTTGCTTTTGGCATACTTATTAATGCAATTGGCATAACCTCATCAAAGGATGATACAGTAACAAAAGTAACTGACTCCTTTACCTCGTCGCTGATTTCTGCCAAGTCCTTGGCATTATCCCTGGGGATAATCACTGTGTCACAACCCGCCTTGTATGCCGCCATTGATTTTTCTTTTAGACCACCGATTGGAAGCGCTTTTCCTTTTAGAGAAATTTCGCCGGTCATTGCAACATTTGACTTAATTGGAATACCACTAAGTTCACTTACTATTGCAGTGGTTAGTGCCAAACCGGCAGAAGGACCGTCCTTCGGTATCGCAGCCTCTGGTGCGTGGATATGTATGTCTTTAGTCTTATAAAAATCAGAGGCAATTCCAAAATCTGCAGCCCTGTAACGGACAAAGGTAACTGCAGTTTTTGCGCTCTCTTTCATAACATCGCCAAGATTACCTGTCAACTCAATCTTTCCGGTGCCTTCAACAGCAGACACCTCAATTGGCAGGATTGTACCACCAACTTGAGTCCAAGCAAGGCCGTTAACTGTGCCAATCTCGTTGGAAATAGAAGAAAAATCTTTGCCATACTTTTCTACTCCCAAATAATCCTTTAGGTTATCCCTTGTAATCTTAAAGGATTTTGCACCGGAATCAAGAGCAACAGTCGCTTTTCTGCACAATGTGGATAATTGATTCTTGAGACCTCTAACACCTGCTTCTTTTGTGTAATGGTCAATTAAGGAGTAGATTGCATCGTCAGTAATCTTAAATTGACGCATATTAAGTTTGTGCTTTTTTAACTCTTCTTTCAGTAAATGCTTTTTGGCAATATTAAACTTTTCGTCAATTGTGTAAGAATTGAGTTCGATAATTTCCATTCTGTCCAAAAGAGGCGCAGAAATAGTACTAATATCGTTTGCTGTGGTAATAAACATAACCTTGCTTAAATCAACAGGAAAGTCAATATAATGGTCTGTAAAACTATTGTTTTGTTCAGGGTCAAGTGCCTCTAATAATGCTGAAGCTGGGTCCCCCTTGTAATCATTACCAACCTTATCAATTTCATCAAGAAGAATAATTGGGTTCATAACTCCGGATTTTATTATTGCGTCAATAATTTTGCCGGGCATTGCGCCAATATAGGTTTTTCGATGGCCTCTAATCTCAGCTTCGTCATGAATACCGCCCAATGCAACACGAACATATTTTCTGTTCATTGATTTAGCAAGGGACTTAACAATACTTGTCTTGCCAACTCCGGGAGGACCGTATAGACACAATATCTGACCGGAATAATCCGGATTTCGCTTATATACAGCCAGGGACTCAACAATTCGTTCCTTAACCTTTGTTAAGCCGTAATGGTCAGAATTAAGAATGTTCATTGAGCGTTGAAGATTTATGCTTTCCTTAGTGAATTTGCCGAATGGCAGCTCCAGACATTTGTCCAAATAATTGCGTACCACTGTGCCCTCATGAGAGCCTTGTGGCATTTTGATTAATTTGTCACATTCTTTGTATAGCTTGTCCTTTATTTCGTCGCTGCAGTCAAGCTTGCTGATAATATCCTTGTATCTATATGATTCCTCAAGTGGGTTCTCACCCTCGCCAAGTTGGTCAGAGATAACTTTCATTTCTTCTCTAAGAAAATATTCTTTTTGATTTTTGTCAATTTCCTCTTGCACTTGTTTTTGAATTTTTACTTCCATGTCAAGAGTAATAATTTCTTTACGAAGTTGGGTAACAAGCACCTTGGCTCTATTAATAATGTCTAGTTGCTCTAAAACTGCCTGCTTTTGGGGATAATCAAAAAATGTATTACTGCACACATAATCACAAAGTTCTCCAAGCTCATCTATAGAAATAATCTTGGATACAACCTCGCCGGAAATCTTGCTTAGCATTCCTGCATAGGACTCGAATTCTTGTTTAACGGTATGAATATAAGCTAATTCACTGATTGAATCACCGGAGCTATAGTCATCAAGAGTGTCAACAACACCGGCAATAAAAGGCTTGTCCTGAATAATGCTAACAAGTGCGGCTCTTCTTTTGCCCTCAACAATTACTCTCATATTTGATGAATTAGGAATTTTTATCATTTGCTTAATATGACAAATAACGCCAAAATCATACATATCCGCAAGCTCAGGATTATCCACAGATGAATCTCTTTGGCTAACAAGAAATATGTTTTGATTTTTTGACATGGCAAATTTGAGGGCAGAAATACTCTTTTTTCTACCAACGTCAAAATGCAATTTCATATTAGGAAAAACAACCAATCCTCGCAATGGAATAATTGGCATTTCTGTAAAATTATTATTGATTTGCTGTATATCGTTACTCATATTTCAATTCCTCAAAATTATTGAGTAATATTATATATTAAAATTAGAAAAAGTGCAACAGTAATTTACACAAAAAAGCGGCGCTGTAAAAAACAGCGAAAATAAAAGCCGGGATTCACGAAAAAGTGAGTCCCGGTTAGTT
>JBJEPK010000067.1:0-6262 GCA_051881195.1 Eubacterium sp.
TTAAATTACTCAATTTCTTTAAAAAAGTCTTGACTTTTAATAGTTAGTCACCTCAATTTGAGACTGTTATTCCTTTTTATTGTAATTATTTATTCCCCAAAAATCAACAGAATAATATTAGTTTTACCATCGGCGGTTATACCCAAAGCAAAAAACAGGGACGAGCTGTGCCCGTCCCTCGTTGTCCTATAATACCTTATCAAAGAAGTCCTTTGCTCTGGCTGTCTGTGGGTTGTAAATAACCTCCTGTGGAGTACCCTCTTCGCCAATATAACCATCTGCAAAGAAAAGAACTCTGTCTGCAACCTCCCTGGCAAAGCCAATCTCGTGAGTAACAACAACCATAGTCATACCCTCGGCAGCAAGCTGCTTCATAACATTGAGTACCTCGCCAACCATCTCCGGGTCAAGGGCTGATGTAGGCTCGTCAAACAGCATAATATCCGGGTTCATACACAGAGCACGGGCAATTGCTACACGCTGCTTTTGGCCACCGGATAACTGACTCGGAAAAGCGTCTGCCTTTTCTTCCAGTCCTACGCGCTTTAGCTGTTCCATAGCCAATGATTTTGCGTCCTCCTTGCTCATTTTCTTAACTTGGATAGGAGCAAGAGTCAAATTCTCTATAACATTGAGGTTGTTAAACAGATTGAAGTGCTGGAATACCATGCCGATATTCTCTCTAGCCTTATTTATATCAATCTTGTCATCGTCCATGTGATTGCCATCAACCAGCATAACACCGTCGGTAATGTCCTCCAGACGATTGATACAACGCAGGAATGTGGATTTACCACAGCCTGACGGACCAAGTACTACTACAACCTCGCCCTCGTAAATATCTGTGGATACATCCTTGAGTACCTCAAGCTTGCCAAAATTCTTTTTGAGGTGGGAAACATGGATTTTTACATTATCATAATTAACGGCCACGGTTCATCCTCCTCTCGATAAACTTTGCAATATATGAAAGAATTGTAATAACAACCAGGTACATAACACCAACGATTGCCCAAGTCTCAAATGACTTCATTGCGTTGGCAACAACATTCTTGCCGGTATTAACAAGCTCCGGAAAACCGATTACAGAAAGAATTGATGTATCCTTGAGGGTGATGATGAACTGATTGATGATACTGGGAATCATGGTTTTGATTGCCTGTGGGAGCACAACCTTGCGCATAGCCTGTCCATAGGTCATACCCAGCGAACGACAAGCCTCCATCTGGCCAATATCTACCGACTGAATACCTGCACGAATAATCTCGGCCATATATGCGCCGCAGTTCAATGACAAACAGATAATACCTGCCTGCAGTGCCGAGAGAGTAAAGCCGGCATCGGGTAGTGTATTGTTGATTACCGCCGGCACACCGAAGAATACAAAGAATGCCAGTACAATCATAGGTACACCACGAATAACATCAACAAAAATTCGTGAAATAAGATTGCAAACCTTGTTCTTTAGTACGCTGAGAATACCGAACAGCAAGCCGATAAAGCAAGCAAAGACAAGGCTGCACAATGCCATAACGAGAGTTTGTCCCAGGGCAGCCAATAGCATACTGCCGTAGTTGCTAATAATATATAGCATTTTCTCTCCTCCTTAGTTACGAATACATATAGTAATCTATACTCAAAGATAGGGCATCTAAATGACGCCCTATCCTGAAGTTGTAGATAAGTTTAAGTTGTTGTATTAGCCAAGATACTTAGCGATAATCTCGTCGTAAGTACCGTTAGCCTTAATGTTCTTGAGGCCTGCATTGAACTTGTCAACAAGCTCCTGATTGTTTGAGTTAAAGATAGCAAAGCCGTAGCCTGAACCCTCGTTCTCGGAATCCTCAAGTACCTTGAGAGCAAGGTCGCCGTCCTTGATGGATGCCTTCATAATCGGAGTGTCCTCAAAGCAAGCGTCACACTGACCGCCGGTAACAGCCTGATACATTGTCGGAGAATCCTCAAAGTATGTAATCTTGAGGTTGTACTCGTCCTTAAGGGACTCTGCATAAGAAGCGCCCTGTGTACCTGTCTTAACTGCAATCTTTGCGTCCTTGATGTCCTTGATAGAAGCAAGCTTTGAATCCTTAGCAACAGCGATGCACTGAGTAGCCATATAATATGCGTCGGAGAAAATCCAACCGGACTCCTTACGCTCATCAGTGATGGATGCGCCGGCAATCATACCGTCAGCCTGACCTGCCTGGCAAGCAGCGATTGCTGCGTCCCAACCAAGTGACTTGAGTTCATACTTGAAGCCCTGGTCCTCTGCAATAGCAGCAAGGATGTCAACATCAATACCAACAAAGTTACCGTTTGCGTCGGTGTACTCAAATGGCTTGAATACTGTGTCGGTAGCAATAATGTAGGTTTTACCGGAATCCTGCTGGTCTGCATCTTTGTCAGCACTCTTTGAGCAAGCTACAAATACGCTGGCAACAACAGCGATTACAGCAAGAAGGGCGATAATCTTTTTTGTCATTTTCATAAAAATCTTCCTTTCCAATGAACTAAAACCAAAACTATCTACAATTTATATGATGATATTATAATAAAATTATCACAAATAGTCAATAGAATTGATTTTATTTTGTTTACACTTTACATATCCAATGGGCATATTATGCCATTTTTTGATAATTACAATATAATAAAAAATATGTATTGAATAACCCGAGAATTAGTGATAGACTATTGTCAACATTTAGTTTTTTCAAACAATATGAGGTAATTTATGAGCAAAAAAAAGATAGTCGGTACCCTTCTTCTGCTGATTACAGCCATCATCTGGGGTGGCTCGTTTGTGGCGCAATCATCGGGAGGAAATGTTATAGGTCCGTTTTCGTTCTCCTGTCTGAGATTTGCTATTGCCACTATATCAATGCTGCCCGTCATCGCACTGCTGGACAAAAAAAGTAGCTCCGCAATAATTCCAAAAAATTCGGCGGACAAAAAGCTGCTGATTAGAGCCGGTGTTACCTGTGGCGTATTCCTTACCGGCACATCGGTATTTCAGCAGTTAGGAATGTTTATGGGCAC
Organism: Eubacterium sp.; assembly: GCA_051881195.1. Classification (GTDB taxonomy): domain Bacteria; phylum Bacillota; class Clostridia; order Oscillospirales; family Acutalibacteraceae; genus Eubacterium_R. Next base: position 3,040 of record JBJEPK010000067.1, read on the forward strand.
ATCATCGGGCAAGGCGGGTTTTCTTACTGCCTGCTACATAGTATTTGTGCCTATCATAAGTTTGTTTTTCAAAAAGAAATCAGCCTTCAACGTATGGCTGTCCGTAGGCATTACCCTATGTGGCCTATATATGCTCTGCGTTAACGAAGGATTCAGTGTACAGGGCTCCGACCTGCTGGTGCTGATATGTGCGTTTATGTGCGCATCAAGAATAATGGCAGTGGACAGGTTTGTGGGCAAAGTAGACACAGCAAGGCTTGCCTGCGTACAATTTGCCACAGCGGCAATACTGTCGGGAATACTAATGTTCTTTTTTGATATGAAAGCGTCCGTGTCCGGTATCGCAGAATGGAGTCAATCGCTGGCAAGCCCGGGAGTGTGGATGTCACTACTCTATGCCGGTGTGCTGGCAGGGGCAGCCGCCTTTACACTGCAAATCGTAGGTCAACGGGACCTAAATCCTACTGTCGCCTCCCTACTGATGAGCCTGGAATCTGCATTCTCCGTACTGGCAGGCTGGCTGATACTGGGGGACAAGCTCAGCGCCAAGGAGCTTACCGGCTGTGCCATCATATTTGTGGCAATGGTTATCTCCCAATTACCCGAAAAAAGAAATTGGGGTGAATCCCCTGCCGACACATAAATTTTGGCAATATACATTCTCGGCATATCAAAAGGCTCAAGGAACAAAATCCTTGAGCCTGAATTTCTTTATTAATTATGGTGTACAAGCTATCACTTTGTATTAAAAATATATCTACATAACAATAAAATAAGCGATTAGAATTATTGCATCAATAAATCCTAATACAATGAGTGATATTTTTTGCCATTTTAAATATGTACCATTATTATCCATCTTTATTCTACTGATTTTCTTCGAACAACTAAAACAATATGGTATTGTCATAATAGCAGCAAAAACAATTCCCGCAAAAAAAGCAGGTATAGAAAGGAGAATTAACAAAACCTTTGTGACTCCTTGATTTTCTCGTATCTTATTCAACATAAAATGAACTATCGTACATTCGGATGATAAACCACATCCTAAAATTAGTGCACCCATCACATTGATGAAATTTCCGGATTTTTCATTTATTTCAAAATCAACATCCATTCCTATAACAAATCTAAAAAGAAATAAACCGAAACCTAATAGAAATAATAAAGGAACAGAATATAAATATCTTCTCTCATTATTAGTCAATTTATCTTTATAATCACCCATAATATATCTCCTGCAACTTACAATTCATCAATCAATACTATTATACATAAATAAAATAGGCTTTTCAATACAAATAGTACATAAAACAAAAGCGTAAAATGACGACAAAAAAATCAAAAATATCAGTGGGAGTACCGCAAATACGCTTTCACGATTTACGGCACAGCTTCGCAACACTATCGTTAGAACAGGGTATGGACATTAAAACAGTATCACACATGCTTGGGCATACGGACGCTGGATTCACGATGAACACCTATATGCATGTAACGGACAATATGCAACAGACGGTGGCAAATGCAATGGGCAATCTAATAGCCGAAACAGAAAACAAGCAAAAGAACAAGTTCATACATTTCTCGGCATAGCAAAAGGCTCAAGGAACAAAAAATCCTTGAGCCTTAATTCTTTTGTTATCAGATAATAACGACGTTTCTAAATATTTGAAGTAATATACTATCGTGTATATAATTCATCATCAGTTAGAGTTAAAAAACCAACATTTACACAATCATTAATTAATCTTTTTGAATGACTTATATCGTATCCTAATTCCCTTTCAATGATCTGAATCAAATCGTTTTCAGTGTAAACTTCTCCACCATCTAAAAATAAATTTCCTATAACCTGCATACGCTTATTAGTTAAATCTAATGTTTTTTCAACTCTAAATGGACCGCCATTTCTCCAGTACTTTGCATTATGTTCTTGAGCGTATTTTCTTTCTATTATTTCATCAGATACATTATGAACATATATAAATTTCAATGAATGCCAATGTAGAGCAATATGGGGGTATAAGAATTCTTGTACTTGATTTGATTCATATTTAAAACCACAATCTTCTTCAAACTGGCTTACATACACTTTACTTCCGTGTTCCCTTGATTTAAGAAAGTGTAAACACGCAATGTCGTACAATAATTCGCTTCCTATATTTAAAGACTTACCAACATTTAAGCATCTGCGTTCAGATGTTTCCTTGTTAATTCCATATAAAGCCCATACTCCACTTACTTGTATATAATTCTCGATATTAGACTCTTTTATACTTCCATCTTCATATTCTTCATATATGATCTGACCTATTTCAGCTTTTTCCATATTGTACTTTCTCCTAGATATTATTATTTAATTTACCGATTTAACCAATTACATTTTATCCTTTTCAATTATATAAAAAATATCAGTGGGAGTCAAATATGCACTCTTATTAGCTTATTTAAGTTGTAATAGGATAAAATATATGATAAAATATTTTACATAATATGCGTTTATAATAAAGGTGTAGCTATGAAAATAGATAATCAGATTTTAATTCAGGGCAAAATATTAAGAGCAATAAGTCCCCTTGGAAGTGAAAGGGTGCAACGGGCAGTGGGTCCGTTATCAACAAGGGTGCTGTCAGTACTGAAACTCAAGAGCCTTAATTGTGAAAAAATACAAATTTCCCGTGATGACGGTACAAGCTTTCGTGCCTGTGTAATGCAGGGGAAGAAGGATAAGGGCAAAACAGTAGGGATTATGTGGCTTCACGGCGGAGGTTATTCTCTCGGCGCTCCCGAAATGGCTATAATGTCATTTCCAAGGCATTTGATAAATAATTGCAACTGCGTAATTGTTTCTCCCGATTACACCTTGTCAACCGTTAGTCCTTACCCTTGTGCAGTAAATGATGCTTACACTGCTTTGCTTTGGATGAAAAATCATAAAAAGGAGCTTGGCATTTCCTACGATAAAATCGTTGTAGGCGGTGAAAGTGCAGGGGGTGGCTTAACGGCAGGCCTGTGCCTTTATGCAAGAGATAAGGGCGAAGATGTTATAGGCTTTCAAATGCCATTGTACCCTATGCTTGATGACAGAATAACTAAATCATCTGCCAACAACAATGCTCCCGTTTGGGGAACTAAGGAAAACAAATCTGCATGGTCAATATATTTGGGCGATAAGGTTATGAATAACAATGTGCCTATATATGCCGCACCTGCAAGAGCC
>JBJEPK010000068.1:0-6074 GCA_051881195.1 Eubacterium sp.
AATGAAGGCAACTGCTTTGGGTGTAACGACGATTGATACATACACTCTGCAAATACAGTTAGAAAAGCAGGACAAGGACTTTTTGCAGGAATTGACCTGTGCTGCCGCGATGCCCTGTAACGAAGAATTCTTTAGAGCAACCAACGGCAGATACGGTCTTGACACAAAGTACATATTATTCAACGGGCAGTTCTACCTAAAACAGATACTGGAATCATCATATCTGCTGAAATGCAACGACTATTACAAAGGCGATAATCCCACCAAGGTTAACGAGCTTGCGCTGAAAATTCTTACTGACAAAAACAAAAATGATGTAATAAAAAATTTGGACAGTGGCTACTACGACGCTGCCTTCATTAACGGAGATGACAGCAAGCAGCTGGCAAACAAGGATGTAACAAGCCTACCGTACATTGATACAACCTGGGCATTCATCCTAAATACAAAAAACGAAATTTTAAGCAACAAAAATATTCGCAAGGCGTTTTGTCTCGGCTTTACAAAAACCAATGACAAAACCAAGGATTATCTGGGCCCGGCAACAAATCTTATTCCACCGTCCTGCACAATTGGGGGCAATAATGCTATCAAGGCCATCGGCCCCACCTGTACAAAACAGAATGTCCAAAAAAGCATTGATATATGGAGCAAAGAAATCGCACAGCTTGAAACCACAGAAATAGAAATCACCGTGCTCACCAACAATGATATGGAGGACAGCACAAAGCAGATGCTTCAGGGTATCCAGGAGGGTATCGGTACTTCCCTAAGGAACAAAAAAGGCGAGACCATCGCATTTTCACTTAAGGTTGAGGTCGTGGACGATGATGAACTGAAGTCACGAGTATCCTCCGGCGACTATGATATTGCACTGTATCCATTCAAGGCGGACAATCAGTCACCAATATCCTATCTCCAAGGCTTTGCAGACAAAAACCTAACCGGATTCAATACCGACCAACTAAAAAGGAGTATCAAGACTGCCAACACCGGTGGTACTCTGAATAAGATTGCCGACAGCATTGGCGAAGCCGAGAAGACAGTCATCAATAGCTACAGCGTGTGCCCTATGCTGTACGAAACCAGCTACTATGTGTGCGCAAAGGGAGTTGACGGAATTATATTCCATCCCGGCACCGGCAGAGTTAATTTTGTAAATACGGTACGCAATGAATAACAAAAGAAAATCCATAGCAATGTGGGTATTGGTGGTACTGTGCATGGGGGTTATATTTTATTTTTCCTCCAGACCTGCCAATATTTCCGCCATGCAAAGTGACGCGATATTGCGCTGGTTTATCAAGCACTTTGGCGACGGAGCAATTACCGACTTTGCTGTGAGAAAGAGCGCACACTTTTTGGAATTTACAGGTCTGTGCTTTCTGTTCAATTGGGCATGGAGATATACCAAGGACAGGGCAATGCCCATGGTATCTGTGATATGCACATCGCTATACGCTGTAAGCGACGAGGTGCATCAACTTTTTGTGGAAGGCAGAAGCTGTCAGGTATCCGACTGGGCACTGGATACGCTGGGGGCTGTGACAGGCACGCTGGGGTTCATAGTAATTTACGTTATTATCCGCAATATAGAAAAACGCAAAAATAGGAATTGACATAATTGTGCATTAATACTAAAATATATAAATCAACTGAAAGGAATAACAAAAAATGAATGTTTTAGTTTTTGATACAGAGGAACAAATCGGCATAGCTGCCGGATATTACATGTGTGGCCAGGTACTCCAGAAGCCCAATTCTGTACTGGGTCTTGCAACCGGCTCAACTCCAATCAAGGCATACGACCACATGATAAAGTTGTATCAGCAGGGTGCTGTTGATTTTTCACAGGTTACAACCTTCAACTTGGACGAGTACTGCAACCTTGACATTAAGGACAAGAACTCATACCACAGCTTTATGTACGAAAATCTGTTTAACAACATCAACATTCCCGACGAAAACATCAACTTTTTGGATGGCAATGCTACCGACATTGAACAGGAATGTAAGAATTACGAAAAGAAAATCAAACAAGCCGGCGGCATTGATATTCAACTGTTGGGCATAGGCTCAAACGGTCATATCGCATTCAATGAGCCGGCAGATGCATTCCAGAGATGGAGCCATATTGTAGCTTTAAAGGAATCCACCATCAAGGATAACTCCAGATTTTTCAATTCAATCGAGGAAGTACCAACCCATGCACTGACAATGGGTATAGGCTCAATTATGCAAGCCAAGAGAATACTTATCATCGCTTTAAGCGAGCACAAGGCAAAGGCTGTTAAGCAGGTTATTGACGGACAGGTTACACCGCAATGTCCTGCATCGGTTCTTCAATTCCATCCGGATGTAACCCTAATGCTGGACAAAGGAGCTGCTTCACTACTATGAAAAACAGAATAATCTACATAATTGTCGCTGTTATTGTTCTTGTATGTGCAGTATTTGTTGCCTGCTCCAACAATAACAAAAATTACACAGATAACGAAAAGACAGTGTCAGCTACTGATGAAAGCGGTAACCTGATAACTACAACAAAGGACAGCGGCGCTGTTACTATAATCGAAAATGTTACTGACGAAAACGGAAAGGTAATCGGCACAAAGCGTGTTAACCAGCCAACCAGCATCAAGGACGGCGTTGTAGTTGTCACCAAAATTGTTGACGTTACCGACAAAGACGGCAAGTCTGCAACTAAGGTTGTGTCCCAAGCTGTACTGGATAAGAACGGCAACACCCTGACTGTGGCAAGCACAAGCAATACTACCACAAAAAAAGGTCAAAAGCCAACCTCTGCCACCGGCACCACAGCCAAGGCTACTACAAAAAAGAATACTGTAACAAAGCCAAAGCCGACAACAACTACGGACCCATGCACAACAACCGACCCTCACGAGGTTCAGCCCCTGCCGGAAGACGTTTTTGACGAAAAATACGTATTATCCGGCTACAACGGATTACTGCTGCTGCAGCAGAGATTCGATATAATCCAAAAAGACACATATACCGTTAACTTGGATAGCGAAATCGGTGACACTGCCGAATACACGGTATATATCGTTGACCCAAAGAATAAGAATACTCACATTGCATACTCTACAATCAAAGTTAATCTTAAGAACGGCAATGCAGTAGAAACCAATGCTACTACTAAGAAAAAGACTAAGTACAACGCTTTGGAGCTGCCGACGACAACCACAACAACTACAAAAGCAAAATAATAAGGAGATATAACCATGGCAAGCAAAGGAAAGTATTACATCACAACTGCCATTGCATACACCAGCAGAAAGCCGCATATCGGCAATTCATACGAGATTGTGCTCACTGATGCTATCGCAAGGTACAAAAGATTGCAGGGATACGATGTATTTATGCTTACCGGCACTGACGAGCACGGTCAAAAGATTGAAGAATATGCCAACGCTGCCGGCATTACACCAAAGGAATATGTTGACAACGTATCCGGCGAAATAAGAAGAATCTGCGACCTGCTGGGTACTAAATACGACAAATTCATCCGTACAACCGACGACTATCACGAAAAGGTTGTACAAAAAATATTCAAAAAGCTGTATCAACAAGACGACATATATAAGGGAACATACGAGGGTATGTACTGTACTCCTTGCGAATCTTTTTGGACAGAGAGCCAACTGATTGACGGCAAGTGTCCTGACTGCGGCAGAGAAGTAAAGCCGGCAAAGGAGGAGGCATATTTTCTCCGTCTGTCCAAGTACCAAAAGCAGCTTGAAGAATTTATTGAGAATAACGAATCATTCATTTATCCTGAGCAACGCAAAAAAGAAATGCTCAACAACTTTATCAAGCCGGGATTACAGGATTTATGCGTCAGCAGAACCTCATTTAAGTGGGGTGTGCCTGTTGACTTTGACCCCGACCATGTAGTATATGTATGGATTGACGCACTGTCAAACTACATTACCGCTATCGGATACGACCCGGACGGCTCCTCCGAGCAATATAAAAAATACTGGCCTGCCGATGTTCACATCATCGGCAAGGATATTGTTAGATTCCACACAATCTACTGGCCGATTATGCTGATGGCATTGGGTGAGCCTCTGCCGAAGCAAGTGTTCGGTCATCCGTGGCTGCTGTTCGGCGAGGACAAAATGAGCAAGAGCCGTGGCAATGTTATCTATGCCGACGACCTTGTAGAGCTGTTAGGCGTTGATGCGGTAAGATATTACCTGCTGTCAGAGATGCCATACACCTCCGACGGCTCCATCACTTACGAGACCATCATCGAAAGATACAACAGTGACCTTGCGAACACAATCGGCAATCTTGTCAATCGTACTATCGCAATGCAGAACAAGTATTTTGGCGGAGTTATCCAAGAGCCCAATACCAGGGAGGATGTTGATGACGAGCTGAGCCGTTTTGCAATCGACACTGTAGCTAAGGTAGAAAAGTGCTTTGAAACCTACAGAGTTGCCGACGCTATCGAGGCAATCCTCAATATGGCAAAGCGCTCCAACAAGTACATTGATGAGACAATGCCTTGGGCACTGGCAAAGGACGAAGATAAGAGAGCCAGATTGGGCACAGTACTGTACAATCTGCTGGAGGCAATCAGATATATTGCTATTCTTCTGTCCCCATTTATGCCAACCACTGCAGAAAAAATATTTGCACAAATGAACTGCGACATCACCGACTACGACTCAATGGAAGTCTTTGGTGCAACAAAGGCAGGCGTTAGCGTAGGCACTGCCGAGGCACTGTTTGCAAGAATTGATGCAGAAAAGATGCTGGCTGACATCGCAGCCAAGCAGGAGGCGGCAGCCAAGGAGGAGGCATCCGTTAAGGAAGAAATTGAGGGCCTTGCAGAAATCAACATTGACGACTTTGCAAAGGTTGAATTGAGAGTTGCCACTGTTACAGCCTGCGAACCAATCAAAAAGGCCAAGAAACTCCTTAAGCTCACAGTAAATGACGGCACAGACACTCCCCGTCAGGTTGTATCCGGCATTGCGCCGTGGTACAAGCCGGAGGACCTTATCGGCAAGAACGTAATAATTGTTGCTAACCTAAAGCCGGCAAAGCTTTGCGGCGAAATCAGTAACGGTATGATACTGGCAGGAGATGTTAGCGAGGACGACGTAAAGGTAATCTTTGTTGATATGCCGGCCGGAACAAAAATAAGATAAAAATAATATGGGCGAGTAATCGCCCTATTATTATAGGTATTAATTATGTATAACAATATATTCGACACACATAGTCACTACGACGACGGACAATTTGATGGCGACCGTGCCAAGTTGATAGCCTCACTCCCCGGCAAGGGCGTGGACAAAATAGTATCTTGTGGTTGCGACATTACATCAACAACAGCAAACAAAATATTGGCAGAGCGCTACGACTTTATGTACTTTGCTGCGGGATTCCACCCTGAGAATTTGGAAGGGGTCAGCATTGACCAATTACAGCTGATTCGCAACTATGCAAAGCACAAAAAATGTGTGGCCATCGGCGAGATTGGACTGGACTATTACTGGATGGCATCCAATAAAGAAAAACAGAAACAATTCTTTATTGAACAAATAAAGCTGGCAAAGGATATGGATATGCCGGTTATCGTCCACGATAGGGACGCCCATGGTGACACCCTGGATATACTGAAGGAATACCAACCAAAGGGCGTACTCCACTGTTTTTCCGGCTCAAAGGAAATGGCAAGAGAGGTAATCAAAATCGGTATGTACATTGGGATTAACGGAGTTGCAACATTCAAGAATGCACGCAAGAGTCTGGAGGTTGTGCAGGATATTCCATTGGATAGATTAGTGCTGGAAACAGATTGTCCATACCTTGCACCGGAGCCGTACAGAGGCAAACGCAATGACTCATCCTACATTCCTTATATTGCCGAGAGAATCGGCGAATTGCTGGGCAAATCGGCTCAGGAAATACTGGATATTACCAACGCAAACGCAAAAAGATTATATAACCTGTAACAAAAAAAGGACGGAAGCAATATTGAAGTGATATAATGATGGTAGACACAAAAAAGTGTCTACCATCATTTTTATGTT
>JBJEPK010000069.1:0-6072 GCA_051881195.1 Eubacterium sp.
GTAATACTCGTAAGGGAGAGCATACATATATGCCTTGGCAGGCATTGTGGAATGAAATGCTGTGTCAAATACGAATACCTGCGGTACATCGGGGCCAACAACATTAAGGCAAGCCTCGTAACCTTGGAGGTTAGCGGGATTGTGAAGAGGGGCCAGCGGATTGTACTTTGATACTCTGGAAACAATATCGGCATCAGCCAGCACTGACTCTGTAAATTCAGCAGCACCCTGTACAACTCTATGGCCGATTGCGTCAATCTCATCAAAAGAATCTACAACCTTATGCTCGCCTTCGCTAAGAAGATACTTTACCTCATTGAAAGCGTCAATGTGAGTAGGAAGTTCCTTATCGTATGTGTACTTTTGGTCATTCAGCTTGAGGATAACATTCTCCTCACCACCCTCAATCTTAAGTCCGATCCTCTCGATAGCGCCCTTACAAATTACGGTCTCATCAGTCATATCCATAAGCTGATACTTAAGGGATGAGCTACCGCAGTTAATAACAAGAATTTTCAAAAAATCGCCTCCGTGCTTGAAAAAACAAAATAATAATATTATAATATAGATAATAATACATAAATAATATATAATTAATATTAAGAATTGTCAAGAGAAAAAGGATATTTTTATGAATTTTGGCGTAATTTGTGAGTTTAATCCATTTCACAACGGACATAAGTACCTAATTGACCAAATAAAAGGCACCGACGATACTGTTATATGCTGCATGAGTGGTAACTATGTACAACGCGGTGAACCGGCAATATACAACAAATATCAGCGTTGCAGCACAGCACTGGACAACGGAGCCGACCTGGTAATAGAGTTGCCGACCCTATGCTCCACCCAGTCAGCACAGGGATTTGCTCAGGCAGGGGTAGAAATGTTGGAAGCAACGGGAGTGTGTGACAAGCTATGCTTCGGTGCTGAATGTGCCGATATAAGCCAATTAAAAGCAGTTGCCGATAGCATTATTGCTCATGATAGCGAAATCAAAAAGGAGTTATCCAAAGGAGTATCCTATCCTGTGGCACGAAACAATGTTATTAATTCCTCCATTCTGGAGAGTCCTAACAACATATTGGCAATAGAATACCTTACTCACACAAAACTGGACTGTATTGCCATAGAGCGAATCGGGAAAGGACATGATTCCGACGACGAAGAATACAGTGCGTCCAAAATACGAAGCTTACTGCCCGATAGAAAAATACACACTCTGTACAATTGTCAGGATGCTGTACTATACAAATTGAGAAGTATGAGTGCCGAGGATTTTGCAAAAATACAAGATGTCAGCGAGGGACTTGAATACAGAATTGTTGAGGCAGTACGCACCGGGAAATCCCTGGACGAAATATATGAAAAAATCAAAACAAAAAGATACACCATGGCCAGAATACGCAGAATCATCCTTCGTGCTTTTTTGGACATAACCGAGGATATGCCACAGCACCCGCAGTATATACACGTGTTGGGCTTCAACCAAAAAGGACAAGAGCTGCTAAACAAAGCAAAGCGAGTCGCTACTCTGCCGATCATTACACGCTATGCAGATGCAAAAGGAGAAGCAAAAAAATGGTATGATATGGAATGTAAATTCACAGATATATACAATCTCACCGGCCACACACCCACAGAATGCGGCAGTGAACAAAAAGAAAGAGTAATCATAAAATAACAAAGCCTCCCAAATCGGGAGGCATATTTTTTATAACCTTTTGCACAATGCAATGAATTCGTCCCGGGTCATCATATTGTTGATACAAGACAATAATGCCGATGTGGACAAAAATTCAGGCAAATCCAATTCCTTAAGCAAGGTATTGCGACGGGACTTTGCATCAGGAGTTCCGGATAGACCCATGTCATACATATCAAAATTGGTGACAGGGTCTGCACATTCCACACTTTGGCCGGTAATATTGGCTTTGTCCAGAGCATCCCGCAGAACCTGAACACTCACACCTTCAACCCCCAGCTTGCCCTCTTTTGATGGATGGGTTTTGCGACGCTCCTTGCCAAAAATATCGGGTATATACACATTGGTAATTTGCTCCTTTGGTATTCCCGAGGAAATATAATTGCGTATCATAAATCCCGCATGGTCTGAATCGGTAAAAACAATAATTCCACGCTCCCCAGCCAGTTTTTTTATAAAGGCTAATCGTTGCTTATCCTTAAAAATTCCAAATCCGTTTGTTTCCACAATAAAGGCGTCCAAAATACCGGACAATTTTAGTTTATCATACTTGCCCTCAACAATGACAGCCTGGCTCAATCTAATCTTTTGCATCACATTGTCCTCAATGCCAACAGCTTAGCAATAGTTTCTTCAAGTAAAAGCTGCTGATTTATGGCTGTGGATTTCATTTTTTCGTCAGTATCTGCCAACACATCCAACCCACGGCGAAGATTGTCAATGGACACGTTACGGCAATCGCGCACTGCATTGGTTATGACAAAATCCCTGCCCTGATAATTAAAATACTGCTTCAAATCAGCAGGATTAACATTAGCCGCATTTGCACACTTGGCACGATACATATCCACAAAACAGGACGAAACGACCGATAATATCATTATCGGTTCCTCCTTCATTGCGATTAGCGTATTAAGCACAGCGTATGCGTTATCGCTATCGCCACGGGTAATAAATTTGGACAAGTCATACACTCTTGCCTGCAATGACTTGACTGCAACGCTGTCTATATCCTGCTTGGTTATAGTGCCGGTCTTGGTAAATGAGCACAGTTTTTCCAGCTCATTAAATATAGTCTTGATGTCATTGCCAACGATGGAAATAAGATAGCGTGCAGTGGTAGAATCCATGGTACAATCACGCTTTTTTGCAGAAGCAACAATAGTCCTTGCCAGATCGGACTCACTCTTTTTTTCCAAATTAACAGAGTGTCCTGCCTTAGCAAAGGCCTTTTCTATATTAGCCCACTTTTTCTGCTTCCTGACATCCACATCAATGGAATCATACCAGAACACCAGCACGCAGGTATCCGATACATCCTCAAAATACTCCAGCAAATGCTTTACATCACCTTCAGTATCAAAGGGAAAATCATGAACAAGTACCATGGAGCGTTGGCTCATCATGGGCATCATATCTGCGGCCTGCAGAATATCCAATATGGAGGCGTTCCTACCCTCATACTCATGAAAATTGAAGTCCTCAAATGTGGGGTCAACAATCTTTTCCTTAAGCTTTTTTACATACAGTTCTTTAAGGTATGTTTCCTCGCCGTAGATAAGGTAGGCACCGGCAAAATCGCCGGACTTAATCTGTTGCTTGAGTTCATCTTCCTTTAGTCTTGCCATTGTCTCAATCTCCTGACACCATAGGTGTCCTCGTCAATAATATCATACTCGATACTGCCCTCGTTAAGGTAAATCGTACCCTTGGGGTCGTGGACAATATCGTTGGTAATCGTAACATCGGAATCGGCAGTACCGACTCTAAAGCCGTTAACATCAGCCACACACCCATAGTTAGTATAATGCAACACAATATGCGGGCATAATCTGACGCTATAGGCATCCGCCACTTGAATATCACGGTAATAATTATGTGATAGCACCCTATCATCAAATTCGCTCATTAGTACTGTATCCGTACTAACTCGACTCATAAGAGCTGTAGCATACTGACTATCGCCGTTGATAACCAAAAAATCAATACTCCTGCCGTTGGCAGTAAGATAATCATATACTGAATAATATGATGAACGATCGGTAACACCCCAGACAACAACCGCATCCCTATCACTAATCACCACAGCACCTGTAGGTGAAATATAGACATGACTGCTGTCCTCATTATACACAGCGCTGATCCCCGACAACACAATGACCATAGCAACACATACAACTGCTGCAAACCTCAGTGCCACCGGTGACCTGAGCATTAAAGCAAAAGCAAATACTATCAGCACCCCTGCGATAAATATACAAAACGCCCTGCCACCACTAAACATAGAATTTCCCGTAGTAGCTAATAGGGACACCACCTTTATTACAAAACCGGAAACCATGGACAGTGCTCTGGCAATAATTGCCGTTATAATATTAACCGGTTGCAAGCTAACAAGGTAAGTAATCAGTGCCATCGGCATCATAATACCCGCTGCCGGCACAACAAAAACATTGGCAACTATGCCGCTAAAACTAACATATCCAAAGAACAGGCACATAACAGGCAATGTGAATATCAACACCGATATACTGACATATATCCCCGATAACGATTGGAGCAGAATCGACTTAATTCTATCTCCAATTTTTACAGCATCGCTGTCCATATTAGATAGCTTTGGCAGCTTGCGGGCAAAAACGGGATACAGTACTATCAGTGACATAACAGACAGTACGCTGAGCATGGCGCCAATATCATACACAGCAAAGGGATTTAGGCAAATAACAAACACTGCCAGTCCCAGAGAATTGAGGCTATCGGCTCGCCTTCCAATCAAATCTCCTGTGCTCAATATGACAAGCATAATACCGGCTCTCACCACTGATTTTGAGAATCCTGCAAGAGACATATACATCAGGGTAACAGCAATAGTGATAACACTCTGCTGTACTCTGCCCAATCTCAATGCTCGCATAAGCAATAGTGCCATACCCACAACCACTGTTAGATGCATACCACTAACAGCCATAATGTGGGAAGCACCGGATAATTTAAAATAATCCAGTAACTGCTGTGATAAATGAGACTTGTCACCGGTAAGCATAGCAACTGCCAGGGCGCCTCTATCGTCGGGCAACATCAACAGTATCCTCCGGGTTATACTATGCCTAACACGATACACATACCTCATAGGAGAGTTGTGGTAATCGTCAGTGGGATGATATGTGACCAGCTTGGCTGTAAGGAATATATCCCTGCTCCAATAGCCGTAGGAATCCAGCGCATTGGTGCCTATTGAATACAAATCGACTTTGGCATTGATTAGTTGATAGCCATTCACCTTTAACTTGTGATTAGATTTTACCCTAACGCGAATATTCTGTGGCGCACCATCAATAGGCAGGCTCTCAATAACACCTGTGTAGTGATACCTGCCGTCATCCCCAAGACCGCCATCATCGGTAACATACAGCTGTACATCCGCACGCTGTCCGTCCATAGCCAGTTGTGGCTGAGCAGCAGTTGACATCACGAATATACACAACACACAGGCAAGCAATGCTGAGCCTAGACACAATGGCACTACAATCGCTTTTCTATACCTAACCAATATTAGACTTGCAGCAAAAAGAACTGCAAGTCCAATACTAATAAAAATCAATATTTTTGTAGTAACAAGATTAGCAACCAGCAAAGTAACCGCTGTGCTGAATCCAATGTGAGCAAAGGCTCTTTTCATTACTTCTCTTCAGGCTTATATGACTCAATAAGGAATGATAGGGTCTGCTTTGTACCTGCCTTAACCTGATACTTGTCTCTGACGAATGCCTGACCGGGCATATCTCCGCCGATTCCATACTGAGTTGAGTCAACAGTAACAGTAATATCATTGTCACGATTTATCTCGTTAACATGCTCAAACTTTTCCAGCATAAGGGGAGTATACGGCAGAGCACTAAACAATACCGGTGCGTCATGATATGCTGTTACCTTAATACCTACACCCTTTTTGTCGGTGAGAGTAAAGTATCTGACATCAGCACGAGTTGAGGACTCCTGCGGACGCATATAATTGTACTCAAAGTCGGATATAGGCATACTGTACTTGCCAATCTTATATCCTGTTTTACGGTCAGGATAGCTGGCAGCAGGACCTCTGCCATACCAACTGACTTGGTTAAGTGTTCTATCCACACCAAAGGTGTAACCGAAGCGCAGTAGCGCAGCCTTTGGTGTAGCAGAGTGATATACTGCCACCTTGCCGTCGGGATATACAGTGTATGAAGCATAAGCATTCTTCATATATGATACATCAAGAGCCACCTTAATCTTGACAGCGTTGCCCTGTTTTTCTACATTTGTCTTAATTGCTTTGAGAGAATTTGTAGCACGCTTCCACTTATAATACGGGTGCACAAACTTGA
>JBJEPK010000070.1:0-6062 GCA_051881195.1 Eubacterium sp.
TCATCGGGGACGTAGATATATCCCGTGCCATCGGCTATTGGGGTGTTGGCGAATGCACTGGTATCTGATAGCGTTGCAACGGTTGCTGTTCGTATTACAACGGCTGTTAGATTGGTACAGTTTTTGAACACCTGACTGCCAATAGATTTGACGTTTGGCAATTCGATATTTGATAAACTGGTGCAACCTGCGAATGCACAATAATCTATCCGATTTACATTTGGGATATTTATCGTTGTTAGGGAACTACAGGATTGAAATGCCTGATTTCCAATAGTGATTAGTTTTGGGAAATTCGCAGTAATTAGTTTTTTGCAATTATCAAACGCATAGTTAGCATATATCATTGTTACATTTGGAAAATCCACGGTTGTTAGATTGGGACAATTCTGGAACGATTGATTATTAATGATTGTAGCATTTGGAAAATTTACCGTTGTTAGACTTCCACAATAAAAAAACGCATACGCACCAACAATCGTAATATCATCATCTGAAACATCAGTTATAGTATGTTCCACCAACGATTTAAACCGTGTGTCGGTTGTTCCGCCGCCACGATGTGCATACCGATACAAATCCCAGTTATTCACTACCTGCACCCACTTTCGCCCACACACCCAGGTGCAACAGATACAAATCACCTGTGTCGGTGCAGTATGCTGTGCTGCCGTCTGCGGCATTCGTTATTTGCTGTAGTTTATCTTTGTCAGCAGAATTCAGCAGGTATTCACGGCGACATTGTTTAATTCCGACACATTCCACTTTTGTCATTACTATTGACCCCAAATCGGGTTGTTCGCCGTATTCAAAGTTCATTTCCATTGTATTGTACGTTTGCATAGTTAGACCTCCGTCACTGGTGCATATGTGATTTCACTACCTGCATTCATTGCTACACGGTATGAAATCAAATATTTATTGCCGTTCATATCGGCAAAACATTGATAGTCTGATGCCATCAGCATTGCAAATATGTTGTTAAATTTCGTACCGGTGGCTGGTATAATTAAATCCGCAAACTGCGTTACATCGTTTGTTTCTATACGCTGGCATTGCGACAGTGTATATGTGTCTGTTGCCCGTGTAATGCCATCGATGACATAAAAATCGCTTGTGTCATACCCGGGGGCGGATGATGCCAAAATGCCCATACATGTTGCATTGTTTAGTACGTTTGATGTTTCACCGAAAAACAAAACAATATCGTCTGAATACTTCCCGAATGCACCCACACTTATTGCACCATTGTTGTTGTCCAGTTTAAAAAATGTGACATTGCATTCACCGTATGGCTGGCTGAAAACAATCTGTTCTGTGCTATTGCTGTCGTCCCCAATGATGATTTGTAGGACAGACCCGTCCTTGTAGAATTTGATGTATTTGTATTGGTCTAAATACCCACTCCGTGTGTTAGGACCCGTCACAGTTTTGATAAAATTAAACGTTTTTACGAACAATGCCCCTGCCGTGTCTATCCAATCATCGGCAGACATATTTACGGCTGTGCGTACAATATCCATTTATGATTCCTCCTCGGTATTAATTTTCGTAGCTATACCCGCTATGCTGTCGGATGTGCCTGTTGCCAACAGAATTGCCTGTCCTGCAGCTGTGCCGCTGCATTCCGGTACATTCCAAATCTGCACTGTCAGGTACATTCCCTCGGTTAGTTTTGAATTCGCAATTTCCCAGTAATCCTCACCCTGCAATATTGTGTAATCTGAGCCCGGTGTAAGTATTTCATTATTCACCCAAATTACAACTACATCACCATTATCAGGATCATAGTCCGATTTAGAAATTCGGAATCCGTTAAGCTGCTGCAGCCACGTTCCGCTATAATTGATTCTGCATGATGCTCCGAATACCTGAACAGTGAATTCACGCAACTGATTTCGGAATTGTTCCTTCGTCAAATAGTTTTGCTGCATTTCAAGCATTTCCTGCTGAATCTGAGTGATTAGGTCTACGGACTGTTCAGATGGTGCTATACCCTTTCCGTATCCGGATCGATGGCACAGAATATTAATTACATTTGTTGTTATGCGTACATTACCCTTTGTGCCATAAACACCGATAGTGATCATCTCATTGTCAATCATAACCTCAGCCGGAATAATGCAACGGTTATCACTGATTGAAATATAATAAATATCGGAATTTGATGTTTTGAATGTCGCTACTTTGCTGAATCCAATCCAGTCATCGTCAAAAGAAAAAGTAAGCTCCGGATAATTAAGTGTTCCCGAAGCCATAAAGATATCGCCGGCAGGGATCAGCTTCTGCCCGTTTACACTAAATGAAATCACAAAATATCACAACCTTTCGAGTAATCTATTAATCGTTTCCTGTTGTTCATCGATCTTTGCTGAGAGTTCCTGAACTGATTTTACGAGATACGGAATCATCGCAATCGGTTTGACTGTGTGATATCCGTTATCCTTTGTTCCCATAAAATCGGAATTCACACTGCCGACCTCCTGTGCTATGAATCCAATATCGCAATGTGTGTTGTTTTCTATCCAGTCAAACTGGCGGAGCTGAAGATTGTTGATAACCTCCAAACAATCGATGTCCGTAGGTTTGATATTGTCCTTCAGGCGTTCATCTGAATCATCCTGTATGTCAGCATTGGTGATGGCATACCCATTCATATCAACGTCCTTCCAAAAATCAACACCGTTACCGTTAAATCCGACAATGGTTGAGTCATATTCAGCACCTTCTGCGGTGATTATAAAATCACCGTTTGATATGCATATACCACCCTGACCGCCACTGTATGAACGGGCATAACAATTATCTGCAAGGTATAGTGTATATCCGTCAACATATTGAATATCAGCATTGTAGATTTTAAATCCGTTCATATCCATATTTTGGAATATATTTACACTGCTGCGGTTAATTTGTACTATGGTATCATCACTATCACTGCCTGCAGATGTTATTACAAAATCACCGCTCTCAACGCAAAAACCGCTTTGACCATCGTAGGCTGCCGTTCGGCATCGGTCTGAAATATAAATTGGGTTTCCATCAGCATAGAATGCATCGCCAAGGTGCAATCCTCTTTTTGTCGTATTTCCCAAGTATGTATCTTTATTAAAATATGACAAAAATGTCGTATAGGCGTCGGATTCTGCGTCATGTTTGGCAGCTAACGCAACATATGACGCATAGTTGTCATTGTAATCGAGGTCAATAACAAGACCACGCACATCTTCATATCCGCTCCAGTTATTTGTTCCGATTTTTCCAATATAGTTTCCGTTATGATAGAAGTTCTCGCCCTTACGGTTCAGCTCCATCTGGAGATTCCCATTTTTGTCATATACACACAGACCTGTACTGCAAAGTTTCAGCAGCAAATTCTTATCGCTCCCTGCGGAATCATATATGCTCAGTGCGGCATCTATAAACTGTATAACCTCAGATACCTTGTTCCAAGCCATCTGAATATATTCTGCATTCTGTACAAGCTGTGTTGACAGTTCGTCCTTGCCGACTTTCTGACTAACCTCCGTGCGAAGCTCCGTGGCAGTCTGATTGATTAAAGAATTCAGAATACAATCGGAATCACCCTCGGTGTATATTTCGGCAATTCTTGCAGAGTTAGCTTCCGCATCACGGGCAATGATGTTGATTTTCTGACGGTTAATGATATTTTCTGCATTGATTTCATTGACCAGCCTGTTCAGTGTTGTCAGTTTCGTAGTTATTTTCGCCGATACTGTTGACAATGTCGCTTCGTTTCTTTCGGGTGCATTAGGATATTCTTTGTATTCAACTATCTGATTGATAGTTTTCGTTCTATGCTCACGGTCAATCAGCGTAACCATTTTGTATAGGCTGATGTCCAAAAAGTTGTACTCAGGATTGATTTTCGCCAAGTCGACAATCTTGCAGGTGTATGACCTCTCAGGTTGACTTAAAACCTTTAGCCGCTCAATAGCTGCGTCTTTCAGCGACTGTGCTTTTGTGTAGCGGTCATCTCGCCATACGGCACACACAACCTTGTCGCAGTAATCGGTGTTATCAACATATTCTTTGCTGTCATTAACGGACGATATTGTCAAGCCGTCCTTGCCGTAGGCATATAACCGTGTGGCAAATGATGTAGATGATGCCTTGTACGTCACATTCGTCAGGTTTAGTTCATCTGTGAAATACACATCTGAGGTAGGCTCAAGCGTAGGTTTTACTATCGTAATAGTGCGATTAATATTGTCAAATTCATAGACAATATTGAACATTGTGCTGTTGGTGCAGTGTTCCAAAATATCAATCGGAGTGACATCTGTCAATTCCATACTGCGGCGGCTTGCTACCAATTCAGGATTAACTATCCGCCAGTCTGTGCCGGACAGTATTTCATACGCTATGTGGTCAAAGGTATCTGAATCAACATTAAACTCCGGGTAAATCTTACTTCTCAGTCCGTCAAGGTCAATTTCGCAGTTGACAGTAGCCGTACCCGAAGCGGTGCGTTCGTTTATCTGTTTTATTAAGTAGAGTGTGTTGTCATACTCAATTACGGCTTCCTCACGAATTTTAGAATAATGCGGATGATGAGTAGATATATCAAACTGCATTGATTTACTGCCACCGTAGGAGTGCGTTACAAACCAATTTGAAATTCCATCAATAGGATAAGCCTCGTTGTTTAAATATAATTTTAAAACCATTTAAACACCTCTTAAATGAATGTTGGATAATAGCTTACCGATATTTCTAAATCATCTGTAGGAGTTACCTCAAAAGCGTTTTCTCCCGGCATTAATGTCGGGAAGCGTGTTAAATCAACATCGGCAAATTTATTAATGCCGTTGCAAAGGACGGTCTTTTTTATACCATCAATTACAACGACATCGTTTTCGCTTAATGATTTAATTGTTATTCCGTACACAACGGCTGACTCTATTGTATCATTAACGGTAACCGTAATTATGCAGTCGGTTTCAGTGTTGCTCCGGCAATTGATTATTCCGTTGTTCGGGCTGACTGTAATCATCGGCATAACCTGCACACCGGTAAAGGTATAGGTGCTATCGTGCGTTGCACTGCCGTCATCTGTGGGTGTTCCAAGAGCCGTTGGAACACATATGTAGGTGTAACCGTTTGGCAGTTCAATAGCAACCCTATCACAATTAACGATTTCTGCATCAAATTGTGTAATCTGTTCCGCTACCCTGTTAAGCCGTTCACGAACGGAGGGTCTATAATGTAGCGGAGGAATCCATGTAGGTTTAAATGTAATATTTACCGTTATAGTTTTGTTGGCGGTTTTAGTACCGTAATTATTCTGGATACCGTAACGCATAATATCTGATGAATACTGCGTTAATGGTGTGCCACTGATTGTGTAATCAACCAGTTTTGCACCGAATAGTGATATATCCTTCCCGTTTACTTTCATAGTGCCCCCCTTAACTGAATGCCAATTCTTCCGATATGTACGGTGTAAGGACAATGGCTGCCTCACGACCATCAATATGGATATGATTTTCAATAGTTCCTTGTGCCTTTAGTCCTGTTGGCTGCTGATATGCCATACTGTTCTGATTGCTTATAATATGCTCTACTCGTGCCGATGCAACGTTCGCTATCGAACGATTGTTACTGTAAACAGCACCTTGCATTCGTGCAACTAAATCGGCTGAAGAAATCGACGATGTCATTCTGTCGGCAAATATCGAAGCTGTATTCTCGGCTGATTTGTACAGCTTAGGAGCTTCGTTCTCAATTCCGACTTCACCGCCCTGAATAACCTGTGTAAAAATTTTACGTGTGACACGTGATGGGGAGTGAATTTCAAACGCACTTTTAAGCTTAGATATAATGTTGTTTGCAATGGAATCGGCTTTGGCGTAGAGTGCAGGTTCTCTGTCCTCCAAGCCTTGAAGCATACCGTCCATGGCTTGATTAGACTGTTGACGCATTTCATCATCTAAATACTTAAAGCTGTCTAAGAAGTCATCAATTATTACCTTGCCTTTGCTCGTTAGCTTACCGCCGTAAAGCTCAGTGTTAGTTTGCATGGCAATCCAAGCGGAAAG
>JBJEPK010000071.1:0-6032 GCA_051881195.1 Eubacterium sp.
ACATTGTTTTCAATATAAAATTTATTGTTATCCGACATACTGCTAATCAGTGGGAATGGAACAAAGTATCCATGATAATCTACATTGTAGTCCCAAATCATAATATTGTCTGCAATTTTGCCCCATTTGGCCACAACGTCGTGAGCTCTTTTTGACCATTTTTCTGTTGGCTTTGCATAACTTGACGCAGGATTACCCGGCATTAAGCAGAGCTTTATCAACACATTTTTGCGTGGACGTATATGCTTTGGCGGTTCAACAGTGTAGTTGTATGCCAGTGTAGTAATATAATTGTCCGGAAAACGCTGAGCACATTCATCTGCCAGTCGGTTAATAAAAGTCAGCAGGCTACCCATTTGACTGCCCTCGCGTTCATCAATTTCGCGACATTTTTTACATTGGCAACCTACTCCTCGGTTAATCCAGGTGTCCATCTGGCTCACATCCCAGATGTGTGCATCGGGATTTTTTTCCATCATTTTGAACAATTTTTTGGATATAATGTTGTACACATCCTCATTGCTCCAGCAAAGCTGTCCGCTTACAGGACCTTGCTTATATACTCTCTTACCTCTGTATAGGGAAAAATATTCCGGGTGAGTTTTGTAATATTCATCAGGCGATATATATGTGAAGGAACTGTGACAGCCGTTGCCCGTGTCGTCACCACCTGCACCATTTAGTTTTAACTTGCTGTGCCACCCCAAATAATCTTTTTTTCTCCATAGATTTGGCATCTTTTCGGAGCTTTGGGTAAAAACACTCCTCCACATAAATTCAGGCTCGTCGCTAATGTGGGCTTTACTCAAATGAATATCTCCAAGCCTTGGTATATAATCAAAGTCCGGAGCAGGGAACATACAACCAAGATAATCTTCCAAAAAAGTAAAGATTCCGTTGGTAACTCCTTGCTCAAATATTGATGAAATAGTGATGGCTTTTGTGTCTATATTCAACTTATATCCTTGACGACTTGTGCTGACTCTTTTATCGACGGATAATATTATTCCTTTTTCGCCGTTGTACTTCGATTGGGATAATATTGATACAGAGTCGCCTGTAATTTTTTCCAGCACTTGTTTTAGAAAAATTGCGGAATTTTTTAGCTCAACTTTGTAACGGTCATTTGGTGCATATTCATCATTATCGTCATAGTCGATTGTGTCCAAGCTGTCAGGATATACTATTATGTTGTAATTTAGTTTACCATTGATTGCAAAGGGAATGTCATCTTGCCTCGGTGTTGACATTTGTTTTGCAAATTCCATTTCGTTATAAACACAACTGCGGTCAATTATTTGTTTGTTGCTCATTATTTCATAACCTTTCTTAAAAAAATACGGCAAAAGTCCATGTTATAACTTTTGCCGCAATTATTATTCTATCTGATTTTTATTATTTCTTCAAAGACTGCTGTCATCTTTTTGCTTATTGGCAGGTCCATGTGCAGGCTGCCAAAGAACCAGTGATTATATTCAACATTTTTCATCAGCTCCTGCAGATATGTGTTGAGTGGTGTCAACTTGATTTCGTGCTTTGAGTGCAATCGAATAAAGTCCTTTGCCAAAGCAGGCGCCTCGTGGGTTATTACATAGTCAACCTTGTAATCATAGTCCTTTAGGTTGCGTGCGCCATTCATCATTTCTTCAGCGTTTGGCATTTCTTCCTTCCACCAAGTAACACCCTCTTCACGCATTTCAATATCATCGCTTTCTCCACCACCCATACAAAAGTAGGTTTTGTTGTTGAAGGTAAATATTTCTCCACGCATTAGGTGAAATATATTCGGTGCAATCTTGTGTGCATTACCTCCGTGGAATCGGTACGGTTGGTATTTGATCAACATATCGTGATTTTCGTGTGCTCCGTCAACAAAGCAAATTGTGTATTTCTTTTTTTCCAGTTGTTTTAAAGTCTTTTGTTCGTTTTCACTATTATCCCACAGAAAACCAAAGTCTCCGCATACAATCAAGAAGTCATCATCGTTAAGCTTGCGAAGCTTAGGATTTTTGAATAGACTTAGGTCACCGTGCATATCTCCGGTAATATATACCATAATATCCTCCGAAAAGAAAAATTTTACTCTTTAATTTGCAGTTACTATATGTTATTATATATAATATATTGAATTTGATGAGGTGTCAAGTGTATGAAAAAACTGCTTTCAGTTTTTATGTGCTTTGCTATATTAATATTAACAATCTGTGCAGCGCCAATTACTTCCAATGCTGCCCAATACAAACCTAATACAAAGATTTATGCCGATGCCTATATGCTAATTAATTTGGATGATGACTCTCATCCGGTTGTAGCGCAAAAGAATCAAGACAAGATTAAGTTTCCGGCATCACTTACAAAAATTGTTACTACCATTGTGGTATTGGAAAAGATTGATGACCTATCTGCAACCACCACCGTATCCCGCCAGGCCATTGAGGCTTTGTATGGAACAGATGCACAGGTTGCCGGTCTAAAAATAGGTGACGAGATTACTATTGAGCAATTGCTTTATCTTACAATGGTTCATTCTGCCTGTGATGCTTGCCAAGTATTAGCAGAGTGTGTGGGTGGCTCCGTACCTGAATTTTGCCGGATGATGAATGATTGGGCAAAGTCAATCGGATGCACTAATACTAATTTTGTAAACCCTGATGGACTGCATGACAAAAACCATTATACTACTGCCTCGGATTTAGCTAAAATTACACTCAAAGCGCTGGAAAATGAAACCTTTTACAAGATTGCTACTACCCAGCAGTATGTATATAATGACTATACCTATGTCCACACCAATTTGATGCTAAACAGATATTATGTTACATATTACTATCCGTATGCAGAGGGTATCAAGACCGGTTCCACGGACGAGGCCGGCTTTTGTTTGATTACCATGGCTTCAAAGAATGGCTACAATTATTTGGCTATTGTACTCGATTCACCTATCAAGTATTTGGATGGTTATGATACCAAGTGTTCATTCATTGATTGCAAGTCGTTGTTTGAGTGGGCATTTAATTATCTAAAGTATTCAACAGTTGTTCGCCAAAATGATGTGATTTCGGAAGTGCCGATTTCCAGCGGCAAGGATGCCGACACCGTTCAACTTGTGGCAGAAAAGGATGTAACAACCTTAGTACCGACAGCTCTTGACTCATCTGCTGTTGTTATAGAACCCATTGACCCACCTCAGGAGCTTGAAGCCCCCATAACAAAAGGGGACAAGATATGCAAAGCCAAGGTCATTTATGCCGGCAAAACTATTGCCAAGGTTCAACTTGTTGCCGGACAAACAGTTGAACTGTCAACATTTTTGAGAATTATCACTTCTATCAAAAGATTTTTCTCCAGCAAGGCTGTATTAGTTATTCTTGGAGTTTTTGCAACGGGGATTATTGCGTATGCAGGCCTTTTTGTCTATAAGCTGAGGCGTGACAAAAAGCGACGTGCTGAACGCCGCGCAAAGCAAGAGGAACTGGATAGAGAACTCTATAATTTTGAGAATTATCTTCCACCGGATAAGAAATAAATACACAAGCCCGAGGCATTAGCCTTGGGCTTGTTCATTGTTCTTAGATATTATTGATTGTATGTATTCCTCAACACTTTTTTTGTCCGCAGCATTCATCATCCTCAGCTTGAGAACTATTGCTCTTTCGTAGTCATTTAGTTCGGAAACATAGGAGTCTCCGTATATTTTGCTGTCGTATGGTTTTTCTTTAGCGTTTACTATTAACGGTCTCTCAAAAGGGGATTGGGTCAAAAATTCAAATGACACATTGAATATTTGGGAAAGATTTACAAATTGTGCCGGCTTTGGCAAGCTTCTGCCGGATTCCCAGGATGTGTATGTGCTTCGCTCAATACCCAGAAGGTCGGCTACCTGCTGTTGGGTCATTTTGTTTCCCTTACGCAGACATATTAGATTATTCTTCAGATTGTCTCTTAATACTAAATCGTGCATATTCGACCTCCTTTGACTTTTTTCTTTATTATACACGTTTATGAATAAAAAATCAACTCTGCCGTCATTATAACTATCATTGTAATAAATTTGACATAATTACTATAAAGTGATATTATAACAAACTGTTGGAGGTAAGATTATGACAAAAAAGTTGTTTTCAATATTTCTTAGTTTGACAATTCTTGTAACCTGCTTGTATCCTGCTGCAGTTAGTGTTGAGGCTGCTACCTACAAGGACTCTCTCAGAAAGCAGGGATTTCCGGAGTCTTACATATCATATATTTATGACCTTCATAAGAAGTACCCTAAGTGGAAATTTGTTGCATACAAGACCGGTCTTGATTGGGAGACCGCTGTTAAGGGTGAGCGTTCCTCTCATTCCAAGCAGCAGCTTAACAAAAAATATAAGTCCATATATTATTGTCATTGCTCCAAATGTACTCGCAACGGCAAACCGATTACTCACAGTTACGGTTTATACAATGCCTCAGAGGGAGCAGTAAAGTATTTTATGGACCCACGCAATTGGATGGATGCAAAGCATATATTCCAGTTTGAGTCATCTGCTTACAACAAATCCCAGACAGTATCCGGAGTAGAAGCAATACTCAAGGGCACATGGATGCACGATTCTGTTATTGAGTATTTGGATACAGAGGGAAACAAAAAGACCTGCAAGATTAAAGGCGAGCCCGTCAAGTATTCTACCGCAATCATTAACGCCGCCAAGGACCATGGCGTTAGTGCCTACTATATTGCCTCCAAAATTAAGCAGGAGGTAGGTGCCTCCACACCAAAAGCAGGTGGCGTATGCGGAACCCGAACTCCATTTAAAGGTATATATAATTATTACAGTATCGGCGCTAACGGAGGCGCTATGGACGGTCTTGAATGGGCGTCCGGATTCCTTATGACTAATAAGAAAACTACTTTGTATTCTTCTTATAACAAGACAAAGAAAACCGGCTCCGGCAAAAAGACTACTATAAAAAAAGGACATCGTATGTCATTCATCAAGAGATATGGTGATTATTATAAGGTTAGACTGTACAGTGGCTCCCGCAAAGCCGGTTCTGTGGGATACATAAAGATTTCCGACATTCGCACAAAATATCTCAATTACGGTCGCCCCTGGACAAGCCCCTACAAGTCAATTTATTATGGCGCTAAGTACATCAAGGACTCATATCTTAAGCTGCAAAAAACCAGTTATCTCCAAAAGTTTAATGTTAACAAGGAGCATAAAGGCTTGTATGGTCACGAATATTTGGTTAATATTAATGGCCCCGCCCAGGCATCTGTTAGCACTTACAATGCTTATAAATCAGCCGGTATTTTATCTAAAGAGCATGTATTCTATATCCCGGTGTTCAAGAATATGCCAAAGAAGGCCTGCAAAGCTGCTGATTACGCATCCGCTATGACATTCAAAGCCACATCCACCAGGACTACAATTACATTGAACTGGAAGAAGATTAAAAAAGCCGACGGATATAAGCTGTACAAATATAATTCTAATACAAAGAAGTATGAGTTTTATAAGAGAATTTCTTCTAACTCAACCCTTTCGTATAAGGTGGAGGGATTAAAACCCGGTACAGGACATAAGTTTGGCATAAAGTACTATTACAAGAGTGGTGGTAAGACTAAAAACAGTGCAATCACTACCGTACAGCTACCGACTAAACCTAATTGCCCGGAAATACGCCAGCCGGTAACAAATACCAAGCATCAAATCATTACCAAGTGGAGAACGGTGTCACCATGTACAGGCTATATAGTTCAGTACAGCAAGCGTAAGGATTTTAGTACCATCGTTGCTACTCGCGAGGTATCATCACCGACCAGAACTCAGTACACAGGCAAAAATCTTGTTAAGGGCAGAAAGTACTATGTTCGTGTTCGTGCGTACAGAGAATTTTGCAACAAACGTGCTTACTCAAAGTGGTCCGAGGGTAAGGGTATAGTATGCAAGTAGTGTTAAATAATTAAGGCACCCGATTCCGGGTGCCTTCAGACTGTCGATAAAGTGGTTTGAACCACGCCAAATATATAACGATAACGGCTC
>JBJEPK010000072.1:0-5823 GCA_051881195.1 Eubacterium sp.
TAAATTACTCAATTTCTTTAAAAAAGTCTTGACTTTTAATAGTTAGTCACCTCGTCAAATAATCTATAAAATAATATCACTTTGCACTAAAAAAATCAACTCTGTTGCAAAGTACACAAATATTTTTCTATTTATTAATAATATTTATAATATTTAATATTGAATAAGCAAGAGATATTTGGTATAATCTTTTAGAATCAGTATTGGTGGAGGTGTGCCTGTGGCTGTGGATGTAAAAAGAGTTTCCCAACAAGAGCTGGAGAAACAAAAAGAATATACTGTCAAGACCGGCAATTTGCTGGCAGAGCGTTACGACAGTAAACCACTGGCATGTGTAGTCACCTACGGCTGTCAGCAAAATGTGGCTGATAGCGAGCATATCAAGGGTATGCTGGAGGAGATGGGCTACGGCTTCACTGATAATAGACTGGAGGCAAAGCTTGTTATATTCAACACCTGCGCTGTTCGAGAGCATGCCGAGGATAGGGTATTCGGTAACGTGGGAGCGCTGAAAAAATATAAGCTTGCCAACCCTGATGTGATTATTGCTTTGTGCGGCTGTATGATGCAACAAAAGCATATAGCCGACAAAATAAAGGAATCGTTTCCGTTTGTTGATTTGGTATTCGGTACCCATGTGGTGCATCGAGTTCCGGAGTTAGTATATACAGCGCTCACTCGCCGCAAGAGAGTGTTTGAGCTACCGGATATGGACGGTGTAATTGCAGAGGGCGTTCCTGTCAAGCGTGACAACGACCGCAAGGCATGGATTCCTATTATGTATGGATGCAACAATTTTTGTTCATACTGCATAGTGCCTTATGTTAGGGGCAGGGAGCGGAGCCGACTGGTAGAGGATGTTATGTCTGAATTTAAGCAACTTGTAGCCGACGGCTACAAGGAGATTACTTTGTTGGGACAGAATGTTAATTCCTACGGCAAGGATCTTGAGCCTGGGGTAACATTTGCAGAGCTGCTTAGGATGCTTAATGATTTGCCCGGCGATTTTAGGATTCGTTTTATGACCTCCCACCCAAAGGATTGTACAAAAGAGCTTTTGGACACTATGGCACATTGCGACAAGGTTGCTACTCACTTGCATCTACCATTCCAAAGCGGTAATAACCGTGTGCTCAGAGCGATGAACAGGGGCTATACCAGAGAGCGTTATATGGAGCTCATCAATTACGCAAAGGAATTGATGGGGGAC
The DNA here is from genome assembly GCA_051881195.1 of Eubacterium sp. Classification (GTDB taxonomy): domain Bacteria; phylum Bacillota; class Clostridia; order Oscillospirales; family Acutalibacteraceae; genus Eubacterium_R. The sequence continues at coordinate 1,211 of JBJEPK010000072.1, forward strand.
GAGCTTTCTATTACCAGTGATATTATCGTCGGTTTCCCCGGAGAAACCTATGAGGAATTTCAGGACACATTGTCACTGGTTAAGGAGCTGGGTGCTACCAGCCTATTTACATTCATTTATTCTCCACGAGTAGGCACACCTGCTGCCAAGATGGAGGACCCAATCCCATACGAAGAAAAGTCCAAGTGGATGCGAGAGCTATTGGCAGTGCAGGAGGAAATATCGGCACAGCAGATGGCACTCCACAAGGACAAGGTATTCAAGTGCTTCGTATTCGGTAAGGGCAAAACAGGGGATAATTATCTTGCCGCAAGAACTGATGGCAATTTGATTATAGAATTTGAGGGTGACGAGGGGCTCGTCGGCACCTTCCAAAATATTAAAGTAACAGAGCCACTCACCTACATTATGATGGGCGAGATAGAAAGGAATTAGATTATGAGTTTAGAATCAGCACTCAGAGAGCTTGGCAAGGAGATTCAGGCTGACCCAAGATTTGCAGCACTTCAGGCTGCAGCAAAGGCTAACGACGGTGATGAGGCACTTCAGCAGCAGATGCAGGAGATGCAGCTTATCACTCTCAAGTATCAGCAGGAGGCAGAAAAGGGCGAGGAGTCTTCTCAGGAGCGTATCGCAGAGCTTCAGGCTGAGTATCAAGACCTATACACAAAGATTATGGAAGGTGATAATATGAAAAATTACTCTGCTGCTGCAGCAGAGATGGAGCAGATGGCTCAGTATATCAGTGGTATGATCGGCCTTTTCTTTGACGGTCAGGACCCGGCAACCTGTGAGCTTCCGGCAGAGAATTGCACACATGATTGCTGTACATGTGGTGGCTGCCATTAATTAAGCTTTAAGAAATACGAAAGGACGGTGAGAATGATGGCAAAAAAAGGCGAACTTTCACCAATGATGAAGCAATATTTTGATGTTAAGAAGGATTACCCGGGCGTGCTGTTGTTCTTCCGTCTTGGCGATTTTTATGAGATGTTTTTTGACGATGCCAAGGTTGCATCCGAGGAACTGGATTTGGTGCTGACCGGCAGGGATTGCGGTCAGGATGAGAGAGCGCCCATGTGTGGTGTTCCGTTTCACAGTGCTGATAGCTATATTGCCAAATTAGTGTCCCGAGGATATAAGGTCGCAATTTGCGAGCAGGTGGAGGACCCTGCCACAGCCAAGGGTATTGTCAAGAGGGATGTCATAAGAATCATCACTCCCGGTACTGTAATTGAGAACGGCATTTTGGATGACGGAGTTAATAATTATCTCTGTGCTATCTGCCGACAGGATAACGAGACGGGTATCTGTTTTGCCGATATTTCTACCGGTCAGTTCCATGTTACCGCTATCGGCAAGGATGACACAGAAGAAAAGATTATCAACCAGTTGTCCACCTACGCACCAAAGGAGATTTTGGTCAATACAGGTGCAGCCGGATTTGACAAGGTACAGAGGTTTGCGTCGGACAGGCTTGAGGTCAATACCGAAGTACTGGAGGACCACTGCTTCGATTTTAACAACGCTACCGATGTTATTCTCCGGACAATGAAAAGGGAGGAGATTAGTTCCCTGGGATTAGGCCATAGCAAGGTGGCTGTTTGTGCGTTGGGAGCAGTAATATCATATCTCAGAAAAAACAGAAAGACTGATGAGCTTGAGGCTCCCAGCGAGATTGATTACTTTGACGATGGTGAGTATATGGCACTGGATATTAGTGCCAGACGCAATCTGGAATTGACTCGTTCCATGATGACCGGGGACAAAAAGCATTCTCTACTGTGGATTATGGACCGTACCAAAACCGCTATGGGCAAGCGTATGCTCCGTTCTTGGATAGAGAAGCCACTCATAAATGTGGCACAAATCACCAAGAGGCAAAATGCCGTAGGTACTCTGGTTGACGAGACAATGGTGCGTGACGATATTCGCGAGGCACTGGTGGGAATAAATGATATTGAACGGCTTATGAGCCGTATCGCTTACGGTACAGCCAACGCAAAAGAGCTTCGTTCACTTTCGGCCACTATTGAGCACTTGCCGGCTATTAAGTCAGCTTTTGCTGATACCAACACGGCAATGCTAAGAGCTGTTAATAACGGCATTGACCTGCTTCAGGACGTTCGGGAATTAATTGATAGTGCCATTGTTGACAGTCCGCCGTTTTCTGTCAGAGAGGGCGGCATGATTCGACAGGGCTTCAATGCCGAGATTGATGAGCTTAACGGAATTATCAATGACGGCGCAAGCGTGCTGACTGCTATTGAAACCAGAGAAAAGGAACGCACGGGTATTCCTAAACTCCGTGTTTCCTACAACAAGGTGTTCGGTTATTTTATTGAGGTTACCAATTCCTACAAGGATATGGTTCCCGACACATACATACGCAAACAGACTCTCACTAATTGCGAGCGCTATATTACCCAAGAACTTAAGGAACTTGAGGGCAAGGTAATTGGCGCAAAGGATAGAGTTGTTGCACTGGAATACGAGGTGTTCAATTCCATTAGACAGCAGGTTGCCGGTGAGGTTGAGCGTATTCAGTCCACGGCAAAGGCACTTGCTACGCTTGACGCTCTCGCGTCTTTGGCGCAGGTTGCCTTTGATAACAATTACTGTTGCCCGCAGATTACTACCGACGGCGTAATTGACATCAAGGACGGCAGACACCCGGTAGTGGAGGCTCTGCTTGACGGAGCGCCCTTTGTACCAAATGATACAATGCTTGATAAGGGGGACAACAAGTGCTCCATTATTACTGGACCTAATATGGCAGGTAAGTCCACATATATGCGCCAGACAGCTCTCATTACACTGCTGGCACAGGTCGGCTCCTTTGTTCCGGCAAGCAGTGCCAGAATATCCGTTGTGGATGCAATATTTACCCGTGTTGGCGCGTCGGATGACCTTGCTACAGGTCAGTCAACCTTTATGGTAGAGATGAATGAGGTTTCTACTATATTGAAGAATGCTACTGCTAATTCGCTGATTATACTTGACGAGATAGGCAGAGGCACATCCACCTTTGACGGTATGAGCATAGCCAGAGCCGTTCTGGAATATGTAGTAAAGAAGATCGGCGCAAAGACGCTTTTTGCTACCCATTACCACGAACTTACGGCTATGGAGGGATTGCTAAAGGGCATCAACAATTATTCTATCGCCGTTAAGAAAAGAGGCGACGACATCACCTTTTTGCGTAGGATTGTTCATGGCGGTGCCGACCAAAGCTTTGGTATCGAGGTTGCAAAGCTGGCAGGCCTGCCCGGCGGTGTAATCAGCAGAGCAAAGGTGATACTTAAAGATTTGGAAGCAAACAAGATAGATATAGAATTTAAAGCAGAGGATGCAGTAGAAGAAGAGGACATACAGGAGGACATTCAGTATAATTTCCGTACCAAATCCACTGACGATATGGTAGAATTGCTCAAGGCAATTGATGTCAACACATTGACACCTATTGAGGCAATGCAGACTCTATATGATTTGAAGAAAAAGGCAGAGGAATTGTCCTAAGTTAATCCCAATATATTGCGAAAGGAAGTGATACAATGCCGGAGATTAATGTGCTCCCCAGAGAGGTTTATCAGTTGATTGCAGCCGGTGAGGTTGTTGAGCGTCCGTCATCCGTAGTTAAAGAGATGATAGAGAATTCTATTGACGCCGGTGCAACCGGCATTACCGTAGAGATTAAGAACGGCGGCTCAACCTATATTCGCATTACCGATGACGGCTGCGGTATATCCCGTGACCAAGTCAAAAAGGTGTTTGTATCACATGCCACCAGCAAGATTAAGGTTAGCGATGATCTGGACTCAATTGCCACTTTGGGTTTTAGAGGAGAGGCAATGGCATCCATATCCGCTGTTGCAAGAGTGGAACTTCTTACCAGAGCTGAGGGAGAGAATATCGGCACTAGATATGAGATTGCCGGAGGTCAGGAGATTGACCTCGGCGACGCAGGCTGTCCACAGGGCACTACTATTGTAGTGAGAGATATTTTTTTCAATACCCCGGCTCGTATGAAGTTTTTAAAAAAGGATGTTACCGAGGGCAACGCCGTTGCAGGTATTGTGGACCGTATGGCAATCAGTCACCCGGAGATTTCATTCAGATTTATTCGTGACGGCAAGCAGGTGCTGGTTACCTCGGGCAATAATGATTTAAAGGATACTATTTACTCTGTTTACGGCAGGGAGTTTTCTTCCTCACTGATAGATGTGGATTATAGTGTCAATAATATGCGAGTGTCCGGTTTTGTAACAAAGCCCTCTGCCGGCAGAAAAAGCAGGGCTATGCAGTTTTTCTTTATCAATTCCAGATTGGTTAAGTCCCAGACTGCCATGGCCGCACTGGAGCAGGCATTTCGCAATTCGATTATGGTGGGTCATTTTCCGGGATGTGTGCTCAATATAGAGTGCGATTCATCCTTTGTGGATGTCAATGTTCATCCTGCAAAGATTGAGGTTAGATTTGCCAACGAAAAGCCGGTATTCGAGCTTGTATATTATGGCGTAAAAAATGCTATAGAAACGGGGGACACCCCAAGAGAGGCTGTCATTAGCCAAAAGCCAATGCAGACCACCGTTACCGGCAAATTAGATTTCTTC
>JBJEPK010000073.1:0-29246 GCA_051881195.1 Eubacterium sp.
ACGGAGGCTAACGGTCATATTTTTAGGACATATACCTGCACGGTATGCGGCAATGTTTACACCTCACCGGAGCACCAAAAAGCTCCGGAGGGCAGCTCCACAGATTATATTTGGGTCGATGGTACATTTACATACACCAATACATCCAACTGTACCACTGCCGGATATGAGAGATATGTTTGCAATATCGAGGGCTGCAGCCAAAAAGAGAATCATCTCATTACTTCTCCCGACCATAATGTAACAACTTGGACGGAAAAGATTGCACCTACCTGTACCGATGAAGGAGTAAAGGTGGGCAAGTGTGCTGAGTGCGGTACTGTTGTTGAGGCAGCCATACCGCCTACAGGACATACTCTTGACACAGAAAATCCTATCTCCATTGATGACCAAACCGAAACGGATGGCCACATCTATAAAGAGTGTAGATGCACTGTATGTGGCGATACTTCACTTGTTAAGGAGCATAGTGCCTGGATTGAGGGTAGATATACTCCTAATATACTAGTGGCTGTTACCTGTACTGTTGACGGCAGAGAGAGAGATACTTGTGATATTTGCGGCGAGACCAGGGAGGTTGTAATAAAAGCTATCGGTACTCATGACTTTGTAGTGGAGAGCACTGTTGAAGCCACATGCACTGTTAGGTCGTCCCAGACATATAAGTGTACACAGTGTGGAAATAAATATACAACCTACGGTGACGCACTGGGTCATGATTATATCAAGTCTAAGAGTGAGAGCGTAGATCCGACTTGTACAGAACAAGGCTACGACCAATTCTATTGTTCTCGATGCTCATCATCCAAGCGAGAAGTGGTAGCTGCAAAGGGACATAGACCTGATGAGGATACCTATGTGATTAATGTTCAGCCTACTTGCGAAAAAGATGGCGAAGGCCGGGGATATTGTACCGTCTGCGATATAGAATATACTGAGGTGCTGCCTGCGTTGGGCCATGAGTACGAGAACGAAATAAAGCCTATTGAAAACAAACCGGGTCACAGTTATGTTACACCAACCTGTATTCGCTGTGGCAACACCACTTCTGCAACAATATCCCATGATGAGTGGATTGAGGGATATTACACATCACAGGTGGTTAATGAGCCCGGATGTGTTGTGAGTGGTAATACTATAGATACTTGTACTATTTGTAATGCTAATCGCAATGTGCCTACCAATGCGTTGGGACATACATATAACTACACCGGCAGCCTTAATCCAATTAACGGCAAGATGGTATTTCAATGTAGGTATTGCAGAATTGTCACTTCTTTTGAATCGGAAGGAGTACTTAATAGCTGGGATATGAACAAATTCCTTACAGCACCCGGCAGAGGAGAGGCTATTCAGGATACCTTCTTGGATGCCAACGGCGATGACTGTATTAACGCAAAGGATTATGCAATGATTTATAATGCCCACAAGGAGTATTTGGAACGAGCAGCTAACGGCGAATTTGATGACCAAACAACGGGTGGAGATACAACAGAAGGAGAGACTACACAGTAGTCCCTCCTTTTAACTATTTTGTAACTATTTTTTTCTATTAATGACTTTACAATAATTATAATTTATATTATCATATAGGGGATAAAGATTACTCGGAGGTATGCATAATGAGTATTGCTTACAAAAGGATTTTGCTCAAACTCAGCGGCGAGGTTCTTGCCGGACCTGCCGGCAAGGGTATCGACAACGATACTGTGCTCAGTATCTGCAAATCCGTAAAAAAAGTTGCTGACCTTGGCGTTGAAGTTGCAATAGTAGTTGGTGGCGGTAATTTCTGGCGTGGCAGAACATCGGAGCATATGGACAGAACCAGAGCTGACCATATTGGTATGCTGGCCACTGCTATGAACTCATTGGCGCTGTGCGATGCACTGGAACAGTTGGGTGCTGTTGTTAGAGTACAGACTGCTATCGAGATGCGCCAGATTGCAGAGCCGTATATTCGTAACAAGGCCATTCGCCATTTCGAAAAAGGCAGGATTGTTATTTTTGGTTGCGGTACAGGCTCACCGTTCTTTTCAACAGATACGGCGGCTGCACTTCGCAGTGTGGAGATTAACGCCGACGCTTTGTTAAAGGCAACTAATGTTGACGGCGTATATGACAAGGACCCCAACAGATATGATGATGCTGTAAAGTATGATGACGTAACATTCCAGGAGGTAATTACCCGAGACCTTAAGGTTATGGACTCGACAGCGTTTTCACTTTGTAAGGACAATGATATGCCAATCATCGTATTTAATCTTAACGACCCGGACAATATTTTGAGAGTCGTTAGCGGCGAAAAAATCGGAACTACAGTAAAGAATTAATTTGAGAGGTTTTTATTATGGAACAGGTTTTTGAAAAAGCAACTAGCAAGATGGAAAAGTGCCTTGACTCTCTTGAGAGAGATTTTTCTACAATCAGAGCAGGCAGAGCTAACCCCAATATTCTCAATAATGTTATGGTAGAGTATTACGGTACTCCAACCCCACTCAACCAAATGGCTGCTATCTCAGTACCGGAGCCCAGAATGTTGATTGTACAGCCTTGGGACGCTACTGCACTTGCTGATATTGAGAAGGCTATCAACATCGCTGACATTGGTATTAATCCACAGAATGACGGCAAGGTTATTCGTCTTACCTTCCCACAGCTTACAGAGGAACACAGAAAGACATTGGTTAAGGATGTTAGCAAGCGTGGCGAGGAGGCTAAGGTTGCCGTTCGTAATGTGCGTCGTGATGTTATGGATGACATCAAAAAGCTCAAGAAGGACAACGAGATTACTGAGGACGACCAAAAAGCCGGCGAAAAGAAACTGCAGGATATTACAGATAAGTATATCAAGCAGGTTGACGAAATGACCGACAAGAAGGAGAACGAGATTCTCTCTATCTAGTTTGACCGTATTAGTTAAGGGGCGATGCTTATGCTTCGTCCCTAAAAGTGTTTTTTAGGAGTAGAGAAAATGGCTTTGTTTTCAAAAAAAGACAGCAGAAACAATAATACCGAATTTGCTGTATTACCCAACCATCTGGGTATTATTATGGACGGCAACGGTAGGTGGGCAAAGAATAGAGGCTTGCCTCGTACAGCCGGCCATAAAGCGGGGGCAAATGTATTTAGGACTATATCTGATGAGTGCGCAAGATTGGGGATAAAGTATGTAACTTTTTATGCTTTTTCCACCGAGAATTGGAAACGACCGCAAGAAGAGGTGGATGCACTGATGAGTCTCTTTATGGATTATCTTCTTGAGGCTAAGGCAGATATGACTAAGGCAGGTACCAGCAAAATCAAGTTCATAGGTGAGCGTGAGGGAATATCCAAGGAGCTTCTTGACCTAATGGACGAGGCAGAGCAGGAGACAGCCTCACATACCGGTACCACAGTATATCTTGCTATCAACTACGGTGGCAGACAGGAGATTGTATCCGCTGTCAACAGCCTTATTGCTCAGGGTAAGACCTCTGTCACAGAGGAGGATATAAGTGCCAATATATATACTGTTCCTGATTGTGATTTGATAATCAGGCCATCCGGAGAGGAAAGATTGTCCAATTTTTTGCTATGGCAGGCAGCGTATAGCGAGTTTTGGTACAGCGATGTGTTGTGGCCCGATTTCAAAAAAGATGATTTGTATGCGGCATTGCGCGAGTTCGAAAAGCGTAATCGCCGTTTTGGAGGATAAATGATGAAGCAGAGAGTTATTACAGCCTTAGTTTTGTTGGCTGTTTTGGCAGTAATTGTATGGCAAATCAATACACCGATTTTTATTATTGCCATTGCATTTTTTTCAGCTGTAGCGGCTAACGAGATTATGAAATGCGCTAAGATTAGCAACAAATTTTTAGTAGTAGCAGGTACAGCTTTTGCGGCCGTTGTACCGTTTTTGGTAACGGAGCAGCCCTTTGCACCGTGGTTTATCAGCAAATTATTTGCCGATATTCATTGTACGGTGCCCAATATTGTGTATGTTATTTTGATTACCCTTGCGTTTTTTCTTGCTATGCTCAAGGGGTATTCCCACACTTCATTTGAGAATGTGGCTGTGGCATTTTTTGCCGGTGTTGTAGTGCCTTTTGATTTCAGCCTCTTTGTTAAGTTAAGAGATATTGAGCTTGACATCTCATCCCAGTTTGGCATATATGTTATGTTTTATGCCCTTATTTGTGCCTTGGCTACCGATACCGGCGCGCAGCTGGGTGGTATGGCTTTTGGCAAGCACAAGATGGCTCCCACTATCTCACCAAAAAAGACAAAAGAAGGCGCTGTTTGCGGTATCATTTTTGGTATAATTCTTAATGTGGTTGCAATTCTTCTTTACAACAAATTTGCCAACACCCCACTTGACAAGTCGCAGATGATTGTGTTCATTGCGTGCTCCCCGGTTGTAGGCTTTATGGGTATGATGGGCGACCTGTCTGCATCGGTGCTAAAGAGAAATTTTGGCGTAAAGGATTTTGGCAAGATTTTTCCCGGTCACGGTGGTGTAATGGATAGACTTGATTCTACGCTGTTCACTTTGCCGTTGGCTTACATAATTGCTGCTGTGATGGAGAACTACTATGCTCTGTCTGCTACAAGTAGCTATTTGCTGTAATTTTGGAGATTGATATGACAAAGAATATTTCATTACTGGGCTCAACCGGTTCAATAGGCACTCAATCACTGGATGTTGCCAGATTGCAGGGCTATAACATTAAGTGTCTGACTGCTAATTCCAGGGTGGATATTATTGAAGCCCAAGTTAGGGAGTTCAAGCCTGAGCTGGTTTGTATGATGAGCGAAAAAGCAGCCGGCGAGTTGAAGACCCGTATAGCTGATACAAATACAAGAGTTACCCATGGTATGGAGGGCCTTATTGAGTGTGCTGTATATGATGGCGCTGATACTGTTCTCAACTCGGTTGTTGGTATGGTAGGTCTTCAGCCCACACTGGAGGCAATTAAGGCAAAAAAGACAATTGCCCTTGCCAACAAGGAGACACTTGTTGCAGGTGGACATTTGGTTACCAACCTTGCCAAGAAGATGGGAGTATCCATTCTGCCTGTGGACAGTGAACACTCTGCAATTTTTCAGTGTATGCAGGGCAGTCCAAAAAAAGAAGCTATCAAAAAAATTGTTCTCACAGCATCAGGAGGTCCTTTTTTCGGTAAAACCTTGGCAGAGCTGGAGAATGTTACGGCAGCCGATGCCCTAAAGCATCCTAATTGGGATATGGGCGCAAAAATTACCATAGATTCTGCAACTATGATGAACAAGGGACTTGAGTTTATCGAGGCCAAGTGGTTATTCGATATGCCAAATGAGGACATCGAGATTGTTGTCCATCGTGAGTCGGTGGTACATTCGGCTATTGTGTATCAGGATAATTCCATGATAGCGCAGTTGGGAGTGCCCGATATGCGTATTCCCATTCAGTACGCTCTCACTTATCCTGAGAGAGTAGAGAGTCCGGTAAAGGCATTATCCCTAACCGATTATGGCAAATTAACATTTTTTGAGCCGGATTACGACACATTCAAGTGTATTGATGTGTGCCGGGACGCTATAGAGCGTGGCGGTTTACATCCGGCAGCCGCTAACGGTGCAAACGAAGAGAGTGTTAGATTGTTTCTTGCCGGTAAAATTAAATTCACTGATATTGCATATCTTAATAACGAGGCAATGCTCCACGCTCCGGATATTCGGGACTTCACTCTTCAGGATGTATTGGATGCAGACAGAGCTGCCCGCGATTTTGTTATGGAGACGGTAGGATGCTGAGTAGTTTTTGGAACACTTCATATCCAATTATCATTGCGATATTATTTTTTGAACTGATTATCATTGTTCATGAGGGCGGTCATTTTATCGCTGCCCGCATGATGGGAATTAAGGTCAACGAATTTTCTATCGGAATGGGACCAAAGCTGTTCCAAATTAATAAAAAGGGAACAAAGTACACCCTGCGACTAATTCTGTTTGGCGGATATTGCCAGATGGAGGGCGAGGATGAAGAAAGCGATGATGACAACTCCTTTGCAAAGAAGAAGGTCATCCAGCGTATCTTTGTAATAGTTGCTGGCGCTGTAATGAATCTTATACTGGGATTGGTGATTACCGGAATTATGGTTAGTACCGGCGACCTGGTTGGTACTACCAGGGTTGCAAAGATGGATGATAATGCAGTCAGCGCTTCTGTACTCAAGTCGGATGATATAATTAAGTCCATAGACGGCGTTCGAGTATATTGTCCATCGGATATTACTACCGGTCTGTCAAGGTCAGCAGATAATAAGATAGATATGGTAGTCATTCGTGACGGTAAGGAAAAGCATCTTGTTGTTCCCTTTGATATGGAAGAATATGAGGGGCACAATTTTATAAAAATGGACTTTTGGCTCTACGGTGAGGACAAAACATTTGGCAATGTTATAGTTGCATCAGCCAAGGAGTGGATGTCCTATGCACGCACCGTATTCCTGTCAGTACACGATATTATCGTAGGTCGATTCGGGCTTAGTGACCTGTCGGGACCGGTCGGCGCTGTCAGCGTAGTGTCCTCGGCAGTCAAGTCCGGTATGTATTCTATGCTGCGAATTATGGCATTGCTGACTATCAATATCGGATTATTCAATTTGTTCCCGATTCCGGCATTGGACGGATGGAGATTATTCCTATTGATATTTGAGGGATTGTTCAAAAAAACATTACCGCAAAAGTGGGAGTGGGCAATTAACTCTGTGGGACTTGTGCTTTTGTTGGGATTTATGAGTATAATTACATTTTCTGATTTGACAAAGTTATTTAGGTGACGCTTATGAGAAATTCAAAGAGAATTAAGATTGGCAACACATATATGGGTGGCGGCAGTCCCGTATTGGTACAGAGTATGCTCAATGTACCGTCAACGGATATTGCAGGCTCGGTGGAGCAGGCTGTCCTGCTGGAAAATGCAGGATGTCAGGTGATTAGATTTGCCATCCCTGATGAATCTGCACTGGACCTAATAGAGCATATTAAGAAGGCTACTACCGTACCGTTGGTTGCGGATATTCATTTTGACTACAGGCTGGCTTTGGGAGCTGCCCAGCGTGGTATTGATAAGATTAGAATTAATCCAGGTAATATCGGCAGCGAGGATAGAGTAAAGGCAGTTGCTGATATTTGCAGGCAAAAGGGATTGCCCATACGCATTGGCGTTAACTCCGGCTCATTAGAAAAAGAGATTTTGGCAAAATACGGCTCACCCACTCCCGAGGCAATGGTTGAGTCGGCATTGTACCACGCATCATTACTTAACAAATTCGATTTTGATGACATAGTTATTTCTATCAAGTCCTCCAATGTCAACACTATGATTAGCGCTTACGAGCTGGCGGCAGAAAAATGTGATTATCCACTCCACTTAGGGGTTACCGAGGCCGGCACGGAGCGTATGGGTATTATTAAGTCGGCTGTGGGCATTGGCTCATTGCTTACCCACGGAATCGGCGATACCATCAGAGTCAGTCTTACCGACAGTCCTGTCAAGGAGGTATATGCCGCATTTGATATACTAAAGGCAATCGGGATGAAAACGGATTGTCCTTATCTTATTTCCTGCCCAACCTGTGGCAGAACCAGAATAGACCTGGTAGGTCTTGCAAAGCAGGTGGAGGAAAGACTTAGGGATTGCAAAAAACCAATCAAGGTTGCTGTTATGGGCTGTATAGTTAACGGTCCCGGCGAGGCGAAAGAGGCCGACATCGGTATTGCCGGTGGTGACGGATGCGGACTCATATTCAAAAAAGGCGAGATACTTCGCAAGGTTAAAGAAGACGAATTACTGGATGAATTAATGAAAGAGATAGACAAACTATAATGAATCAGGTTTACGATTATTTTTCAGGCTATATTAGTGGCGACGATTTGGTTTCAATCGGCTATAGTGAGATTGTATCGCTGAAGATTAGACGAGCAGAACGAGTATTGGAATTAGGGATTCGCAGCAATACTCTTATCGACCGGGGAGTTATTGACTCCTGCCAAAAGTCACTGGCCGCTTCCTTGGAGTTGAACAAAGCGGTTATTGATGTGTATTACGACTCTGCTTTGTTTCAGCTGGAGAATATAGAAAGAATTCTAGCGCCAATCTGTGTTGCCAATCCTATAGTCAACGGATTTTTTGACGGCGTGACTGCCGAGCTTGAGGGCGATGAGCTTACTCTCTGCCTCAATAAGGGTGGCAAGAGTATATTGGAGTCCCAGGATATGGACAGGATTATTTCCAAATACATAAGTGATAAATTTGGATTACAATACAGTGTAAAGTTTTTTGAGGCTCAGACCTTTGATATTGAAAAGGCTGTGCGTGAGGCTACTGCAAAGCAGGAGGCTATCAAGAAAAAAGAAAAAGAAGAGAAGCAAAAGAATTTTTCCCACAAACTGCTGGGCGATACTCCACTGTATGCAGACACTCGCAAGGTGGTATTCGGCAGAGCAATCAAGGAGTTACCAAAGCCAATTAACCAGGTGTCACCTGATGACGGATTTATCACTGTTTGGGGTGATGTGTTCGCCACCGATGTTCGTGATACAAAACGGGGAGATTCCAAGATATTCACCTTTAGCATTACTGATTACACATCCTCCGTTACCGTAAAGATGTTTGACAAAAATGCTGAGGTTGACCCTGTTATTAAGTCCATTGGTAAGTCGGGAACATTTATAATTTCCGGCTCCTACCAGTATGACAAATTCTCCAATGAATTTGTGTTAAGGCCAAATAATATCGAAAGTGTTATCAAAAGCGAAAAAACAGACGATGCACCGGAAAAGCGTGTGGAGCTTCACATGCATACCGTTATGTCCGAGATGGATGCCATCAATTCAGCCAAGGAGCTGGTAACCCGGGCTGCAAAGTGGGGACATAGAGCTGTGGCTATTACCGACCATGGTGTTGTACAAGCCCTGCCGGAGGCTTATGCTGCCGCAAAGGCAAATGGAATCAAGCTGATTCTGGGTGTTGAGGGATACCTGGTTGATGACCAACTGTACCCGGACTTTATGAATATGAAAATGAAGGAGTTTCGCCGTCACCATATTATTTTGTTGGTTAAAGCAGACAATTCCATGCCACTTAGACTGGATGAGAACTGGCAGCCGGTTATGGATGAACCGGAGGACGGTATCATTCACCACGGCAGGAAAAATTTGTACGAATTGATTAGTCACAGCAATGTCAAGACATTTAAGTCCAGACCGCTAATTCCCAAGTCATTATTGGCACAAAAAAGGGATGACATTCTTATCGGTTCTGCCTGTGAGCAGGGTGAGGTCATCCAGGCCATTCTCCGTGGTGAGCCGCAGGAGGAGATTGAGCGACTGGCGGAGTTCTATGATTATCTGGAGATTCAGCCTAACGGCAACAATCGTTTTATGATTACTTCTACCAGAGAGCTCCACGAAAATATAAACAGCGAAGAGGACTTAATCAATATCAATAAGCGAATTATCCAGATTGCCGACAAACAAGGCAAGTTGGTTGTGGCTACCGGTGATGTTCATTTTTTGGACGAAAAGGATGCAAAATTCAGAGCAGTAATTATGGCGTCAAAGGGATTTGAGGATGCCGATAATCAAGCTCCGTTGTATTTTAAGACCACTGACGAGATGCTTGACGATTTCGCCTGGGCAGGGGATAGAGCAAAGGAATTTGTTATCGACAATCCAAACAAGATTGCAGATATGATTCAGGACAATATCCCACCGATTCCGCCGGGAACATACCAGCCGTTTATCGAGGGAGCTGATGACGAGCTTACCGAGAAGTGCTGGAATACTGCCAAGGAGTTGTACGGTGACCCTGTTCCCGAATATGTTGCCTCCCGACTGGAAAGAGAGCTGCAATCCATTATCGGCCACGGATACGGCGTTCTTTATGTTATCGCCAAGCGATTGGTTGAGGAGAGTGAGCGCAGAGGCTACCTTGTAGGTTCCAGAGGCTCCGTTGGTTCGTCACTTGCCGCCCACTTTGGCGGTATATCCGAGGTTAACCCGTTGGCACCGCACTATTACTGCAAGCAGTGTAAACACAGCGAGTTCTTTCTTAACGGTGAGTATGGCTCAGGCTTTGACCTGCCAGCAAAGAATTGTCCCGATTGCGGCGCACCTATGAAGCGTGACGGTCACGAGATTCCGTTTGAGACATTCTTAGGCTTTGACGGAGACAAAGAGCCTGATATTGACCTTAACTTCTCCGGCGAGGTACAGGGACAGATACATAGATTTACCGAGACCCTGTTTGGCAAGGAGTATGTGTTCAAGGCAGGTACTATGGCCACAGTTGCTGACAAAACTGCCTACGGTTATGTGTGCAAGTATCTTGAGGAAAGAGGATTGTACGCCGGTACTCCCAGGGCAGAAATTGACAGATTGACTATTGGCTGTACCGGTATCAAGCGTACTACCGGCCAGCATCCCGGCGGTATGGTTGTTGTGCCCGACAAGTATTCTGTAGAGGACTTTACTCCTATACAGTACCCATCCAATGACGAAAAAAAGGGAACATACACTACCCATTTTGACTTCAAAAATTCATTGCACGACACCTTGCTCAAGTTGGACGAGCTGGGACATGATAATCCTACACTATATAAGTATCTTGAGGATTCCACCGGTATTCCGGTAATGGATGTTGACCTTAGCGACCCCAAGTTATATCAATTGGTAACGTCCTGCGACCCGTTGGGAGTTAGTCCGGAGGATATTGACAATCCAACCGGTACATTGGCTATTCCTGAGATGGGTACTCCGTTTGTAGTCGGTATGCTGACCGAGGCACAGCCAAAGACTTTTGCAGACTTGTTACAGATTTCCGGTCTGTCCCACGGTACCGATGTATGGCTGGGCAATGCTCAGGAGTTGATTAAGGACGGCACTTGTACTATTTCGCAGGTTATTGGTTGTCGTGATGATATTATGACCCACCTTATTCACGTTGCCGAGGCTTACGAAAAGCGTACCGGCAACAAATCTCCATTGAGCAAAAAGGATTGCTTCAAGATTATGGAATACACCCGAAAGGGTAAGGCCCCAAAGGAGCTGCCACCCTACGAGGATGCTATGAAGACCGTTGGCGTTGAGCAGTGGTACATTGATTCCTGCTACAAAATCAAGTATATGTTCCCCAAGGCTCACGCCGCCGCCTACGTTATTGCAGCGCTGCGTATTGCTTGGTACAAAATATATTACCCACTACAGTTTTACAGTGCATACTTTACTGTGCGCGGCGGTGCCATTGATGCTGTTGCCGCTGTTCAGGGCAAGGCTGCTGTAAAGCAGAAAATGAACGAAATTAAACTGAAGGGCAATGACGCCTCCCAAAAAGAAAAGGACCAGTATGTTGTATTGCAGATAGTAATTGAGATGCTGGCTCGTGGGTATGAGTTTTTGCCTGTTGATTTGGAAAAGTCGGATTGGCGAATCTACAAAATTGAGGACGGCAAAATCAGATTACCGTTTTCTGCCATTGACGGCATAGGCGAGACCGCTGCCCAAGCAATTGCCGCCGCCGTTGAGCGCAATCCGGATGGGTTTGTTGCCTCCGACGATTTGGCAGGTGAGCCGGGTGTGGGCAAGTCCGTTGTGGACGCATTGCGTAGTGCCGGTGCATTAGGTAATCTTCCTGAATCCAAGCAAATAGCGTTCTTTTAATATTTTATATTGACATAGCCACTTTATTGTGGTAGCATATTAGCACACTAAAGTGAACTAACGAAAGGACAGGGCATTCTGCCCGAAAATAGTATGAAAAGATATTCAAAAATAACACCGGAGGGCTCCAGAGATTTTTTGTTCGAGGAGTGCGATGACAGACGCCAGGTAGAGGGTATATTGTCCGACCTGTTTAAGGAGAATAACTATCGCAAGGTGATGACTCCTGCTATTGAGTACTTTGATGTATTCAAGAGTGACAATACGGGTATCGAGGCGGAAGAAATGTTCAAGCTGTCCGACTCTAAGGGTAGGACCACTGTACTGCGTCCGGACAATACCATGCCCATCGCCCGTATGGTTGCTACTCGTCTTAATGACCATGATTTTCCGGTTAGATTGTATTATAACCAGCCGGTTTTCGTCCGTTCCAAGGACCTTAACGGCCGTGCAAACGAGATTGCCCAAAGTGGTGTTGAGCTGATTGGTGACGGCTCTATGCAGGCTGATGTTGAGGTTATTGCTATGGCTGTTGAAAGCCTGAAGAGATGCAGCCTCAAGTCATTCAAAATAGAGATTGGCAACGCCGCATTCTTCAATTCCATACTCAACAAGTTGGACATTACAGATACGGAAAAGGCAGATATATGCAACTTAATCGAAGGCAAAAATTATGCTGCCCTGGGTGACCTGCTGGACCGTATCGGCAACAGCAGAGAAACCGAGATTATTAGGAAATTGCCCCGTCTTTTCGGTGACATTAGAGTTATTGATACTGCCAAGAAGTTGTATGGCAGTGCCGAGGCAAATGCCTCTCTTGATTATCTTGCAAATGTGTATAACGCATTATGCGATGCCGGACTTGAGCAGTATATAATGATTGACCTTGGATTGGTTAATCGCAGTAATTACTATACCGGCGTTATCTTTCACGGTTATGCCCAGGGCTCGGGTATGACAGTGCTGTCAGGCGGTAGATATGACAATTTATTGGGTGAGTTCGGTATGTCAGCACCTGCTATCGGCTTTGCAGTGGAAGTGTCTGCATTGTGTGAGGCAATGCGAGAGGTAATCAATGTTGAGCGTCCTATTCGTATCGCTCTAACCAAGGGCAGATTAGAAAAAAGCTCTGTAAAGATGTTTCGGACAATTGGCCTTGATACTACCGAGCTGGAGAACAAGGGTAGGAGATTGATTCTCCCTGTTGACAAATACGAGGCAGTATTATCCAAAGCTCCTGATGTTATCACCTATGTTGAACATGGCGTGTGTGATATTGGAATTGTAGGAAAGGATACTATTGTTGAGCATAATTCATCATTCTATGAGATTATGGATTTAGGTATCGGCAAGTGCAGATTTGCCCTCGCTTGCCCAAAGGGTACCGACTTCTTTTCAGGCTATAAGCGTAAGACCGTTGCCTCCAAATATCCAAAGGTAGCCAAGGAATTTTTTGAGTCCAAAGGAATGGATGTGGAGATAATCAAGATTGAGGGCAGTGTAGAACTGGCGCCCCTCCTTGGTTTGGCTGACGGAATTGTAGATATTGTTGAGACAGGCTCAACCCTTAAAGAAAACGGACTTGAGGTTGTGGAGGAAATATTCCCAATCTCTGCCCGTGTAATAGTAAATATGGCATCTATGAAGCTGCGAAAGGACGAGATTGAGAGTTTTCTTAATGATTTGGAGCTTGCCAGCAAGGTTTGATGCTTAGGAGGAAAAAATGAAGATTACAAAAGCAAATGGCAAGGCTGAATATGCCTTGATTGATAGTTTGAAAAAGCGTGCCGGTGATACCGACCAAAAAATTGTGGACATCGTTACCACCATTATCAAAGAGGTAAAGGAAAACGGTGACGATGCTGTCAGAGAGTACACAGTTCGATTTGACGGCGGTGTACCAAAAAAGACCGTGATAGAAAAAGACGAGCTGCAGTCCTACCTTGATATGGTGGATGATGACTTTCTTACTGCTATCACTAATGCAAAAAATAATATATATGATTTTCACCTGCGCCAGGCACAGCAGTCTTGGATGACTACTCAGGATAACGGCGTTATTATGGGTCAGAGAGTGCGTGGCCTTCACAAGGTTGGTATTTATGTCCCCGGCGGTACTGCTGCATACCCATCCTCAGTGCTGATGAACGCAATTCCGGCCAAGATTGCAGGAGTAGGCGAGATTGTTATGGTTACTCCTCCCGGTAGGGATGGCAACCCAAACCCAAATATTATGGCTGCTGCTGCAGTTGCCGGAGTTGACAGAGTATTCCTTGTTGGCGGCGCACAAGCCGTTGCCGCTCTTGCTTACGGTACAGAAAAAATTCCGAAGGTGGACAAAATTGTAGGCCCCGGAAATATTTTTGTTGCTACAGCAAAGAAACTGCTTTATGGAGTGGTTGATATTGATATGGTTGCCGGTCCATCAGAAATTCTTATTGTTGCAGACAAGACGGCAGATCCGTCATTCCTTGCCGCTGACCTGATGTCCCAGGCCGAGCACGACAAGTTGGCATCTGCTATATTGTTATCTACTTCTTCTGATTTGGCAAAGGCTACTGTAAAGGAAATAGAAAAGCAAATCAAGTATCTTGAACGTATGGAAATTATCGAACAATCCTTGGATAATTTCTGTGAGATAATTGTATGCGAGGACCTTGACCAGGCAATTAATTTTGCAAATGAACTTGCACCTGAGCATCTTGAATTATGTGTATCCGAGCCACTAAAGTATATTGGCAGAGTGGATAATGCCGGCTCGGTATTCCTTGGTAACTGGTCTCCCGAACCCCTGGGAGATTATTATGCAGGACCTAATCATGTGCTCCCAACATCGGGAACAGCCAGATTCTTCAGCCCATTATCGGTAGATAGCTTTATTAAGAAATCATCATTTATCTACTACACTCCCCAGGAGCTTCGCAAGGCCAAGGACGACATTATTAAGCTGGCAGAAACAGAGGGACTTACTGCTCACGCAAATTCAATCAAGGTTAGATTTGACTAAAATATGAGGTTATAGTTATATGAGATGTGCAGAATTTGAGAGGAATACAAAGGAGACCCAAATCAAGGTGTCACTTAATTTAGACGGCGGTGAGGTTAATGTCAGTACCGGCATCGGCTTTTTTGACCACATGCTCACGGCCTTTGGTGTTCACGGCGGATTTGGACTGAATATTCAGGTAACAGGTGACCTTGAGGTGGATACCCACCATACTGTGGAGGACACCGGTATTGCACTGGGCATGGCTTTCAAGCAGGCGTTGGGAGATATGAGTGGCATACAGAGGTACGGCACATTCTTTATTCCTATGGATGAGAGTCTTGCTCAGGTATCACTGGATATATCCAACAGACCGTTTCTGGTGTTCAAGGCATCCTTTGAGCAGGAGCTTTGCGGCGACTATGAAACCTGTGTTACCGAGGAGTTTTGGCGCGCATTTGCTATGAATTCCGGTATTACACTGCACATTGTTGTGCCCTACGGCGCCAATGCTCATCACCAGATTGAGGCAATATTTAAGGCGGCTGCTCACGCATTAAAGATAGCAGTAACAAAGAATGATGACGGCTCCGTTCTGTCAACAAAGGGAGTGCTGTAATGATTATTTTTCCTGCTATTGATATTATTGACGGCAAGCCTGTGAGATTGCTTAAGGGCGATTTTTCCACTGCCGAGCAGGTGGCAGAGGATGCTTTGGCCACAGCTCAGGATTTTGTAACAGCCGGTGCAAGGTGGATACACATGGTTGACCTTGACGGTTCGTTACAAAAGAAGCCGGTAAATGCCGAAACATTTATTACTGTTGCCAACCAAACCTCACTCAAGGTTGAGGTAGGCGGTGGCATCCGTACTATGCAGGATATTGACTTTTATGCCCAAAAGGGAATCAGTCGTATTGTCTTAGGCTCCGTTGCTCTTAAGAATCCTCAGTTGGTAAGAGAGGGCGTAAAGGAGTTTGGCGACTTGATTGGTGTCGGTATTGATGCCAAGCATGGATATGTCGCAACCGAGGGTTGGACAGAGGGCTCCGATACATACTTTGTTGACCTTGCTCGCAGAATGGAGGATATGGGCGTCAAGACCATAATATTCACCGATATTAGCAAGGACGGAACACTGTCCGGACCCAATATTCAACAGTTGGTTGAACTTAACAATTCGGTATCCTGCGATATTACCGCCTCCGGTGGTGTAACAAATATTGATGATATTATCAGACTTAAGGAACAAGGACTATATGGTGCTATTTGCGGTAAGTCTTTATATAAAGGTACCCTTAGTCTTGCCGATGCAATAGAGGTGTGTAATGATTAATTTGGACAAGTTCTTTGTAAAGAGTGAGTTGATACCTGCAATAATTCAGGAGGCATCAACAGGTCAGGTGCTAATGCTGGCTTATATGAACAAGGAGTCAATGGAGCTGACCCTTAAAACCGGATATACATGGTTTTGGTCCCGTTCTCGTCAGGAGTTATGGAACAAGGGCGCTACATCCGGTCATCTGCAAAAGGTGATAGATATTAAGGGTGATTGCGATGACGACACATTGCTCATACAGGTTGAGCAGATTGGCGCAGCCTGTCACACCGGTAATCACACCTGCTTTTTTAATGATATAGAATTATGTAAGGATGGCAAATAATATGGATTACATTAGGAACGATTACGAGACAATACTTGCTCGCAAGGAAGCAAAGGAGGAAGGCTCATACACATGCTATCTCTTTGAGCAAGGTATTGATAAGATATTAAAAAAGGTTGGTGAGGAGTCAACCGAGATGGTTATTGCTGCCAAGAACGGCGACAACGACGAGACAGTGGGCGAGATTTGCGACTTGATTTACCATACATTGGTAATGATGGTTGACCAAAATATTACTATTGAGGATGTTGAGGCTGTTCTGCGTAAGCGCGCCGAGAAATCCGGCAATCTAAAGAAATTTCACAAGGTAGACAAGAATTCATAGTATGCATAAAAAATGGGTTGTGCGTGATGCCGACAAGCAGGTTGCATCAGCATTGAGCGAAAAATTTAATATCGACCCATTTGTGGCCTTTCTTATGGTATCCCGTGGTATTGTCAGCGATATGGACGCCGCATTTTTTGTGTCCAAGAATTGCCTTATGACATCTCCGCTGGATTTTGTGGATATGGACGAGGCTGTGTTTGCTATCGGTGAGGCTATTGATATTGGAGATAGTATTTGTGTCTATGGCGATTATGACTGCGATGGAGTTACATCCACAGCGTTGCTGTATGACTTTTTGAGCAGCGAGGGAGCCAATGTCAGATACTATATCCCATCCCGTGCCGATGAGGGCTATGGCCTAAATATGGATGCTATAGACAGATTGCACGATATGGGCGTCAATCTTATTGTAACTGTGGACAACGGTATCGCATCTGTTGAGGAGGCCCGACATATCTATGACCTGGGTATGCGACTGGTTATTACCGACCATCACCAACTCCCGGAGGGAGAACTGCCGCGGGCAGAGGCAATAGTCAACCCACACCGACCGGAGAATAATCTTAAGTTTAGAGATTATTGCGGCGTTGGTGTTGCATATAAGTTAGCTTGTGCCATGTACGACGGCGATATGGATGACCTATGTGCCAGATATATGGATTTAGTGGCTATAGGCACCATTGCCGATGTTATGCCCCTGCAGAACGAAAACAGAAGCTTTGTTCGTCTCGGCTTAGAGCAAATTAATACCAACCCACGCAATGCTCTCAAAACATTTATGTTCCACAACGGCAATAAGCAGTACACGGCTACCGACATTGCTTTTCAGCTTTGCCCGAGAATAAATGCCATGGGCAGAATGAGTGACGCATCACAGGCTGTGGAGTTTTTGCTTGCTCCAAGTACAGAGTACAGTCAGCCGCTTTTTGATACCCTCAATAGCGAGAATGCACATCGCCAGGCTGTTGAGCGAGAAATTATTGATGATGTCAATGCTAAGATTGAGCGTAATCCCAAGCTGGTGGCCGGTAGAGTAATAGTAGTGGCAGGCAGAGAGTATCACCAAGGTGTTGTGGGCATAGTTGCTGCCCATATTAGCGAGAAATACGGCAAGCCCACATTCATCATCGGTGTTGAGGACGGTATCGGTCACGGTTCTGCCAGGAGTATTGAGGGGTTCAATATCTATGATGCGCTTAGGGCTTGCAGTGATGACCTGTTGCAGTTCGGCGGCCATCCCTTGGCTGCGGGAGTTACAATTAATGAGGAAAAGATTGATAGCTTTAGACGACATATTAATGAGTATGCGCTGCGTGAATATCCTACTATGCCGGTGCAGGAGTTATTGATAGATTGCAAGGTGTCACCTATATATCTCACACTGGATTTGGTGGACAGCCTTGATGTTATCGAGCCTTGCGGCGCAGGTAATCCGCAGGCTGTATTTGGTTTATATAAGCTTAGATTACTGGACATTACGCCATTAAGTGACGGTAAGCATATTCGTATGGATTTGGAGAAAAACGGTAACAGAGTCAGAGTAGTAAAATTCGGTATATCTCCTGATGATTTTCCGTATCATCCGGGCGATGTGCTAAATGTTGCGGCAAAGGTGTCCAAGAGTATATACAATCAGCGTACCTACCTGTCAATACAAGCAGTGGATGTCAGATTGTACTCCACGGATGATGACAAATACTTTGACGAAAAAGGCAAGTATGATTTGTATCGCGCAACCGGAAGAGGGGACGGCAGTCTTTACCCCGACAGAAAGGCTTGCGCCCTGGTGTATAAGTACCTAAAAAAGAACAACGGATACAACTATTCGCTGGATGACCTATATTTTAGATTGCAGGAACATATTACTTATGGCCAGCTTATGTATGCAATAAAGGCCTTTGTACAAAGTGGCTTGATTGAATATGATGACAGAATTACTGTCAATGATATAAACGAAAAGGTTAATCTTGAGGACACAGATGTGCTCAAGAGCCTGAGGGGAAGATTGGGAATTGGACGAGAAATATAACTACGACGAATATAACGACCATTTTGATGAATTTTTTGCAGAAGTAAAGGCTAACGACTCCTACGATGCAGAAAAGATAGAGAGTGCCTACATCCTTGCCCGTAACGCTCACAAGGACCAGCGCAGACGCTCCGGTGAGCCATATATTATGCACCCTGTTGCCGTTGCAAAGATTTTGTTCGATTTCGGTATGGACAACGAGTGCATTATCGGTGCGCTGTTACACGATGTTGTTGAGGATACTTCTTATGATTTGGACTATATCAGCGCTACCTTTGGCAGTGATGTTGCGTTGCTGGTTGACGGCGTTACCAAATTGGGCCAAATTCCTTTGTCCACTCGTGAGGAGGTTCAGGCAGAGAATATTCGCAAAATGTTCATTGCTATGAATCAGGATGTGCGAGTTATTATTATTAAATTGGCAGACCGTCTCCACAATATGCGTACACTCCGGCACATGCCTGAGTATAAGCAGAGAGAAAAATCGTTGGAGACGTTGGAGATTTATGCCCCCATTGCTCACCGATTAGGTATCCGTGCCTTCAAGGAGGAGTTGGAGGATTTAGCTATTCAGTATCTCGACCCAATCGCCTATAAGGAGATAGAAAACAATCTATCCATGAAAAAAGAGGAGGGTATGACCTTCCTTAATGATATTACCGCCAGCATTGCTGAACAGGTAAAGCCTATTATTAAAGATTGCCAAATTTCCTCACGAGTTAAGTCCGTACACGGAATTTTCCGTAAAGTATATATTAAGGGCAAAAATTTTGAAGAAATATACGATATTTACGCTGTACGAATCATTGTTGATTCTGTAATTGATTGCTACAATGCGCTGGGTATCGTGCATGATATGTTTACACCGTTGCCCGGTAGATTTAAGGATTATATATCCACACCTAAGCCCAATATGTACCAGTCATTGCATACCACAGTACTGTCAAAAAATGGTATTCCGTTTGAAATCCAAATTCGTACCTGGGATATGCACCGTACTGCCGAGTATGGTATCGCAGCCCACTGGAAATATAAGCTTGGCAAGGGCGGTAAGGATAATTTTGACGCCTCCCTAAAGTGGATTAATCGTATGTTGGAGAATGGTGACAGCGCCGATAACGCCGAGGATATGGTATCCTCAATCAAAGGCGACCTATCCATTGAGGAGATATATGTATTCACTCCAAAGGGGGATGTAAAGTCTTTGCCAAAGGGCGCTACAGTGATTGATTTTGCCTACGCTATACATTCCGGAGTCGGCAATCGTATGACGGGTGCCAAGGTGGACGGCAGGATTGTACCGCTGGATACTGTGCTGCGTACCGGTCAGATTTGTGAGGTGTTAACCTCCAAGCAACAGAACAAGGGACCGTCACGCGACTGGCTCAGTATCGTCAAGACCGGCGAAGCCAGAAGTAAGATTCGCGCCTGGTTCAAAAAGGAACGCCGTGACGAGAACATAGTCGAGGGCAAGGCTGCACTGGAGCATGAGTTTAAGCGTAACTATCTTAGGTTTGAAAATAATCAGTTGGAAAAATTTGTGCTCAAGATTGCTGAGAGACAGCATTTTTCCACAGCAGAGGATTTTTATGCCGCTATTGGCTACGGTGGTGTCCAAATCAGCAGGCTTATGCCCGGTATTAAGGACGAGTATAACCGTAACTGGAAACAAAAGGAGGAGCCGGAAAGCAGCTCCCAACTCAAGGTCAACAAAATTGATAAAGTCAATAGAGAAAAAAGCTCTACAGGCGGTGTAATTGTTGAGGGTATAGACAACTGTCTGCTGAATATGGCCAGGTGTTGCAACCCATTGCCCGGCGAGAATATTATCGGCTTTATCACCAGAGGTCACGGACTTACTATTCATCGTCGTGATTGCAAGAATGTGCCGGCAGACATAGCATTGTCACCGGAGCCGGAGCGTTGGGTAAAGGCAAGATGGGACAGCAATGTGCATGTGGACGCACGCTCCACACTCAATGTCTATGCTATTGACCGTGACGGAGTTGTACTGGATATTACAGCAACTCTTGCCGGTGCAAGAATAAAAATTCATTCAATCAATGCTCGTCCAATTAACGACGGCAACTGCCTGACCACAATGACTATTTCTGTAAATGGCAGGGAGCACCTGGATTCTATAATCAAAATGCTCAATAAGATTGACGGTGTATATCTGATAGAAAGAACGGAGTTATAATGAAAGCTGTACTGCAAAGAGTAAAGTATTCTAATGTAAAAATTGATGGCAATATAGTGGGTAGCTGCGACAACGGTTTTATGATTTTGTTGGGAGTTGTGCAGGGTGATACTCTGCATGATGTTGACAAATTGGTAAACAAGATTCCCAATCTTCGGGTTTTTGAGGATGATAACGGCAAGATGAACCGCAGTCTGCTGGATGTTGGGGGACAGCTGCTGGTGATTTCTCAATTTACTCTATGTGCCGATTGTACCCACGGTAGGCGACCGTCTTTTACTAATTCTGCACCTCCACAGGAAGCTAATAGGTTATATGAGATATTTGTACAAAAGCTGATAGATGCCGGCGTATCCGGTGTCCAAACCGGAGAATTCGGTGCGGATATGCAGGTGGAATTGGTAAATGATGGGCCGGTAACTATTATATTGGACTCAAAGGAGTTACACTAATGAAGGTAATACACCAATCCTTTGGCAGTATGGATAATAACTGCTTTTTGATAGTGGATGAGGATAGTAATAAATCCGCCCTTGTGGATTGCAGCGAGTATAGCGATAGGATGATAGAGCTGATTGGTGATACTCAGCTTGAGTATATTCTGCTGACTCACGGCCACTTTGACCACATCAACGGAGTAAAGGAAGTTAAGAAAAAATACGGAGCTAAGGTTGTTATTTCTGCCCAGGACCAACCTATGCTGAGCTCATCAAAAGCTTCGCTGGCAGCCTTTGCCGGTACGGAGCATAATAGCACCGAGGCTGATATTATTGTGGCAGACGGCGATGTTATTACTCTTGGACAATTGGATATTAAGGTCTTGTCCACTCCCGGTCACACCTCCGGTAGTGTGTGCTATATGGTGGGGGACGCTTTGTTTACGGGAGATACATTGTTTTATTGCTCCTGTGGTAGGACCGATTTTCCCACCGGCTCATCGGAGGATATGCTAAGGTCGTTGCATCGTATAGCAGCGTTGCCGGGGAATATGACCGTATATACCGGTCATAACCAATTGTCCACCCTGGATTTTGAGCGTAGTAATAATCCGTATATGAATATGTAATTATGGTAATAGTAAACAAAAATCACGATGCTGCCTATCATGTAGAAAAAATATGTTTTATGTTTTTTCCTTTAGAAAAATTAAAAAAAGGCAGCAGCGATAATGTAGCTATCACAACCGAATATAAGGACGATAATATCTATGTTGATGCAAAAGCTTATTCTAAGTCATTGGCACGAAAAAAGGCTGTGTCCGTTGACGATGATATTACCTACGAACTGTCAATTCTGTTGTACAATACTCTTGCTGAACTAACAGGATTTCGCCCTCCGTGGGGTATTCTGTATGGAGTCAGACCTGCTCGACTGCTCCATGCCGATATAGAAAGATTGGGAATTGATGGAGCCAAGGATAAATTCCTTGCCGGTCTTGTATCTCCCAAAAAGCTGCAGCTGGCTATGGAGGTGATGGAAAGCGAAGATAAGATTATCAGTCTGTCCGAGGATAATTCTTTTTCCTTATATATATCAATACCATTTTGTCCTACCAGATGTAGCTACTGCTCCTTTGTGTCCCACAGTATTGCAGGAGCTGCACAGCTTATTGAACCCTATGTTGAATTGTTGTGCCGAGAGATTGAGGTAACCGGCACAATTGCCCAAGAACTGGGTCTGAGAATGGAAAGTATATATTTTGGCGGCGGAACGCCTACCACTCTTACTCATTTACAGCTGGACAAATTACTGACTGCTGTTGAGAATAGCTTTGATTTATCAACTTTTAGGGAATATACTGTGGAATCCGGAAGACCCGATACTATTACTCAAGCTAAGCTGGAGACCTTATTGGCTCATAATGTGTCCCGCATAAGTATCAATCCTCAGACATTTGATGATGCTGTCAGGGAGCATAATGGCAGGAGACATACTACCCGACAGACCATGGATGCCTTTTATTTGGCAAGAGAATTAGGATTTGGCAATATCAATATGGACTTTATTGCAGGACTGAATACCGATACAATGGACTCATTTCGTAATAGTATTGACACTGCTGCAAAGCTTGGCGTTGAGTCGGTTACTGTACACAATCTTGCCCTAAAATCAGCATCAAATTTGGTGACTGATAACGAGTTTTTTGATTTGTCCCAAAAGAATCTCACGGCGGATATGATGGACTATTCATACGATTGCTTGCATAGGCACGACTATCATCCGTACTATATGTATCGCCAAAGCAAATCGCTGGGTAATTTGGAAAATGTCGGCTGGTGCAAGGAGGGGTACGAGTGTCTGTACAATGTTTTTATGATGGACGAAACCCATACTGTATTGGCAGCAGGTGCCGGTGCCGTAACTAAGCTGAAAAATCAAGTCACCGGTCATATTGATAGGATATATAATTACAAGTATCCTTATGAGTATATTGATAATTTTGACAACATTATATTGCGTAAGCAGGGCATAATTGACTTTTACAAATCATAAAGTTTATACAAAGTCACTGTTTAACTATTGCAAAAGAATACTGCTTGTAATATAATGACATTAGTGAGGTGTTTCAAATGAGAAATCTTAATGATGTCTTTAATACTGTTGACGAGGCATTCGGTAACGCAAAACACAGCAGCTTTGAGGATGTGCTCCAAAAAACAAGGGAGTATGCCAAAAAAAGTGCTGAGGCTATCGAAATTTCACGCAAGAAGATTGAGTTGATTGATGCCAAAACCAGATTAAGCAAGGCTTATGAGCGATTTGGCAGACTCCAGTATTCTGCATACCATGGTGATGAGGTGTCACAGGACGAGATTGAGGCCAGTGCTGACGAAATCTCATTGCTAAAGAATAGAGTCAAGTTCCTTGACCAGGAGATAGAGGCCTTTAAGGAGACCGTAGCAGCGGGCTTTGATGCAAAAATGAGTGCATCAAAGGAAGAAGATGTTGTGGTTGACGATGTGGAGGTTATCGTTGAGGATTCTGACAAATAACAATTGTTAGTATTTAGGCAGTGCTTTTGCACTGCTTATTTTTTTGGTGATTATGTGAGCTTGAAATCCAAGTATTTATCATCGGCATTTTTGATGCTGATTACCGGCGTTATAGTAAAGGTGATTGGTGCTGTTTATAAGATACCGCTCACTGCCTTTATCGGTGGTGTGGGCAGAGGATATTTTGCTACCGCATACAATCTTTGTATGCCTATACACGCAATTACAATGGGGGCATTTCCTATTGCATTATCCCGACTTGTCAGTCGGTACAACTCGGACGGTAACAGCAAAATGGTTGTAGCTCTAAAGCGTGGCGGAAGCCGAGTTTTCTTTTTGGTTGGTCTTATCGGTATGGGTATAATGCTGGTTGTGGCAAAGCCGTATTCCACAATAATTGCCTCCTCGCCAAACAGTATGCTCACTATTTTGGTACTGGCGCCCAGTATTTTGTTTTCATCTATGGCAGCATCATACAGGGGATATTATGAGGGTTTTATGAATATGGTACCAACCTCCGTATCCCAATTAATTGAGGCGTTGTTCAAGATGGTATTTGGTCTGGCATTTGCCAAATACAGTATGGCGCATCTGTATGGTGAGTTTGTAAAACACGGCACGGTACTGGGGAGCGGCGTTACCGGTGAATCCCAGGCGTTGAGCATAATATACCCATATACATCAGCTGCCGCAATGCTGGGCGTAACCTTGGGAGCAGTGCTTAGTCTGGTTTTTGTTGTCCTGTATCACAGAATTAACAATAATATGCCCCCAATTCCCGATGCGCCTACAAAAGACGCTGGTAGGGAGCTGGTGGCTTTTTCTATGCCGATTATGATTAGCAGCGGGGTGCAGAGTGTTTTTCAGTTTTTGGATACTGCCAGCGTGCAGTATGCTCTCACCAATATGCCTGCCCAAAAACTGGCGTCGGTATATGATACTTCTTTATCCATTGCGGGAGTGTCCATGGAGGATGTCCCAACCTATGTGTACGGACTTTTGAGTACTTCATTGGATTTTAAAAATCTTATACCGGGTATCACTATGTCCCTGGGCGTATGCGCCGTGCCCGCAATCAGCAGTGCTCTTAATCAAAAGGATAGGCTTACAAATTTGGTTGATTCTATTTTCAGATACACCGTACTAATTGCGGTGCTGGGCGGTGTGGGATTGGCTGTTTTTTCCAGGGAAATATTGGAGCTGTTCTACGCCAATACATCAATGGATATTGTTGAGGGATGCAGTGATACAACAAGGTTTTACGGTTACACAGCCTTTACTTATTCTGTGGCGGGACTGGCAGTATTTTCTGTTCAGGCGATTGGCAGAGCAGAAAAATCAATAGCTCCCTATGTGGTGTCAGGTATAATCAGAGTGGCACTCAATATAGTGTTGATACCACGATTTGCACTGATGGGGTGCGTGGTATCGGGTGCTGTAGGTTATTTGGTTATGACAGTGTGGAATATGCTGATTATCAGGCAATATGCCAAGGTCAAGTTCAGTTTTTTGAATTTGGTGATAAGACCGTTGTTTGTGGCTGTTACCACCTGTTGTATATGGCAAAGATTGTTGGATATAATCACCTTGCCATCATCCGGTATAATTATCCTGTTGGCAAAAATGGCGTTATTTGTTCTACTGTTTTTGGTAATATGTATAGTGTGTGGTGCTGTGGATGTCAGTACAAAAAATCCACTTGCAAAGAGCAAAGAAGTATAGTAAAATTTACTGGTAAATATGTATAGGAGATATATTATGCCGGTGGATTTTGAATTTAAGGATAGATATAATGTTGAGGATTTGCTCAGAATGATTACTGTGCTTCGTGCACCCGACGGATGTCCTTGGGACAGGGAACAGACCCACGAATCAATAAAAAAGAATTTTATAGAAGAAACCTATGAGGTAGTCGAAGCAATAAATAAGGATAACTATACAATGCTTCGTGAGGAGTTGGGCGATGTATTGCTCCAGATTGTGCTCCATTGCGAGATGGAGAGGGAACAGGGTCATTTCGACTTTAGTGATATTGTGGATGAATTGGTACAAAAGCTGGTTGTCCGTCATCCCCATGTATTTGGTGATGTTGTTGCCAATGATACTAACGAGGCTCTCAATAGCTGGGATGACGCAAAGCAAAAATCAAAGGGCACAAAGACCCAAACCGAAAGTATGCTGTCAGTTCCTATGGAATTGCCTGCGCTTATGCGTGCCCAAAAAATTCAGCATAAGGCATCAAAGATAGGCTTTGATTGGGATAATGCCGATGGTGCTTTTGACAAACTCAACGAGGAGGTTGCCGAGTTAAAACAGGCTGTTGCCAACAGGAATAATGACAATATTGTGGAGGAAATGGGCGATATGCTATTCTCCTGCGTCAATATTTCCAGATTTGTGGGAGTTGACAGCGAGGAGGCATTAACCTATGCTACAAACAAATTTTTATCCCGCTTTTCTGTAGTGGAACAGTTGGCTCAGGAACAGGGTATTGATATGAAAACAGCCGGCATTGAAGTGCTGGATGCCCTGTGGGAACAGGCAAAGATTAATACAAAGGAGTAATAAAATGCGATTGGATAAATATTTGAAAGTATCCCGTATCATCAAGCGTCGTACTGTGGCCAATGAGGCCTGTGATGCCGGCAGAGTGGAGGTTAACGGCAAGATTGCCCGAGCCTCATACGATGTCAAGGTTGGGGATGTAATCAAAATCAGCCTGGGCACTAACCAACGGACTGTTGAGGTTGTGGAGGTTAGTGAGCACGCCCTTAAAGAGGACGCATCAAAGATGTACAAGATTATTGATTAATACCGTTATGGGGAGCGACAGTGTTCGCTCCCCTTGTGTTTTAATAGGTTGACAAGTGGGTCTATTTCATTTATTATTAACTTATAAAGAATAAGGGGTGTTATTATGTCAAACAAGTATATTTGGGAGGACCCAACTCAGTACAAGGTTAACAAAGAGGATGGACACGCTATTGCCATGCCTTTTGACACTGTTGAGTCAGCTCTTTCCGGTGAGCAGTCTCCATATAAGCAGAGCCTTAACGGCAAGTGGAGCTTTTACTGGCAGAGGGGTCTGGACAACCAGCCTGACGGATTTGAAGCAGTGGATTTTGACGCTTCGTCATGGGACGAGATAGAGGTGCCGTCTGTGTGGCAAACCCAGGGGTACAGTGTGCCGTATTACTATGCCAGTACATTCCCAAGAGCATTTAGTCGCTCACGCCATTCCATTCCTAAGATTGATTACTCCATGCAGGAGATTGGCTTTTATCGTCGCAGCTTTACTGTGCCTAGCTATTGGGACGGACATGAGGTATTTCTGCATTTTGGTGCCTGCAAGGCAGCTCTTGAGGTATGGGTAAACGGACAGTATGTCGGTTACTCCACCGGCTCAATGACGCCCCATGAATTTGATGTTACCGAGTATCTGTGTGAGGGCGAAAATCTTGTTACGGCAAAGGTGTATCGTTACGCCGCATCCACCTATCTTGAGGACCAGGATATGTGGTGGCTGTGCGGTATATACAGAGAGGTTTATCTCTTTGCCGAGCCGAAGGCATGTATTCGCGATTTTTATGTCAAGACCGATTTGGACGAGGAATACAAAAACTCCGATTTGTCCCTTGATGTTTTTGTTAAGAACTATTCGGGCGCAGCAAAGCAAATTACTATGACTGCGTATATGATTTCCGACACAGACAAGGAGACTCCGCTGGGCGAGACCACTGCCACTGTTGAGGCAAACAGTACGGGTACACTGTCCGTATCCACCTTGGTTAAAAATCCAAAAAAATGGTCTGCCGAGCAACCCAATCTCTATACCCTGGTTATGATGATTAAGGAGGACGACCGTGTTGTTTCCGTAAAGACATACGACCTGGGCTTCAAGAAGGTAGAAATTGTCGGCGAAAAGATTTTGTTCAACGGTATGCCTCTTATGATTAGGGGCGTTAATCGTCACGACTTTGACCCCGACCACGGTTGGGCAGTACCGAGAGAACGATTTGTGCAGGATTTGGATTTGATGAAGCAAGCCAATGTCAACGCTATTCGTACATCCCACTATCCTGACGACCCGTATTTTTATGAGCTGTGCAATCGCTACGGATTTTATGTAATGGATGAGTGTGACCTGGAGTCCCACGGCGTTAGGCGTAAGGGTGTACCGGGCTCCAACCCATTATGGACCGGTTTAGCAGTTGACAAGATGGAGCGTATGGTTCTCCGTGACAGAAATAATCCATGTATCTTTATGTGGTCCTTGGGTAACGAGGCCGGCGACGGTGATAACTTTATGAAAATGAAGGAGGCTGCTCTGGCTCTTGATGACACTCGTCAGTTCCACTATGAGGGAGACTTTGACCTTACCAAGTCAGATGTTATCTCCCGTATGTATCCTGACGAGGAGACAATGCGTAAGCTGGGCGAAAAGGAGCCTATCACCATCAGCTTGTATGATAATATTGCCAACCAGTTGGCTGCCGACTCAAAGCCTATTTCTGCCGAGATGTACACAAAGCCGGTACTCCTTTGTGAATATGCTCACAGTATGGAGAACAGCCTTGGCAATTTTCAGGAATATATGGACGATTTTGAAAAATACGACAATATGGCAGGCGGTTTCATTTGGGATTGGGTTGACCAAACTCTCCATGTAGTTGACGAGAACGGTCAGGACAACTATCTCTATGGTACCGACTTTGAAAAAGACGAGCCACGCCATTGGTACAGTGGTATCAACACCACTGCAATGACAGGCAGTAATACATATTTCTGCGCCAATGGTGTAATATCTGCCACTCGTGAGCCTCATCCACAGTGGTGGGAGGTTAAGCATGTATATCAGCCAATCGTTACTACTGCATTTGATTTAACCAAGGGCAGATTCAATGTTAGGTCCAGATTCTTATTTACCGATGTGTCATCATACAAGTGTAAATGGAGAATTGAGTGCCGGGGAGATGAAATTCAGGCAGGCGAACTTGACAAGTTTTCTTTGAACCCGTTGCAGGAGGAGTATATTGATATTCCTTACGATTATTCTGCGCTCCCACAGGACAAGGAATGTGTGCTCACCATCTCATTCCATAGCAAAAAGAAGACTCCGGGAATTAAGTCCAATGCCGAGATTGCTTTTGACCAGTTTGTTCTCACAAATGAGACAAAGCCTGTAATTTCTCATAGTGATGCAAAATTAGAATATACCCAACATGGCAATGATGTTACTGTAACCGGCGATAATTTTGTTGTTGAGGTTAAAAACGGTGCTGTCACCGATATTGTGGTTGATGGCAATCGGCTTCTAACCGCACCTGTTGCACCAAACTATTTCAGAGCTCTTACCGATAAC
>JBJEPK010000074.1:0-28821 GCA_051881195.1 Eubacterium sp.
TTTTTCTCTATGAAATATTTTTTATTTTCCTATTGACTTTTTATAGCTGGTCTTTCACTAATAAAACAAAACAGAGCAACAAAATGTTGCAAAAAAACAGAGCAAGTTGCAAATGCGACTTGCTCTATTATATCATAAATTTTGATTAATACATACCACCCTGGGATGCAGCAGCCATTGCAGCAGCCTGTGCAGCATCAGCCTGTGGGTCCTTAATGTCAGTTACAAGTGACTCGGTTGTGAGTACCATGGCAGCTACGCTGGCGGCATTCTGTAATGCAGAACGAGTAACCTTTGCAGGGTCCACAATACCGGCAGAAATCATATCAACATACTCACTGGTAGCAAAGTTGAAGCCGTGGCCAACCTCACTATTCTTGATTTTGTCTACAATTACCGAACCCTCAAGACCTGCATTAGCGGCAATCTGGCGTACCGGCTCCTCAAGTGCCTTGAGTACAATCTTGACGCCGGTCTTGTAATCAGCATCGTCGGTTTCCAGCAGAGCCTCAACAGCAGGGATAGCGTTAATAAGTGCAACACCGCCACCTGCTACAATGCCTTCCTCAACAGCAGCCTTTGTAGCAGCAAGAGCATCCTCGATACGAAGCTTCTTTTCCTTCATCTCGGTCTCGGTAGCAGCGCCAACCTTTACAACAGCTACACCACCGGCCATTTTTGCGAGACGCTCCTGCAATTTTTCTCTGTCAAAATCGGATGTGGATGCGTCAATAGCTGTCTTAATCTGGCCAACTCGTGCCTTAATCTCATCACTATTGCCTGCGCCATCTACAATGATAGTGTTCTCCTTTGTTACCTTAACCTGGCGAGCCTGACCCAGCATAGCCATAGTTGTATCCTTAAGTTCCAGACCAAGGTCGGAGGTAATTACCTGACCGCCTGTAAGAATAGCAATATCCTGGAGCATATCCTTTCTTCTGTCGCCAAAGCCCGGTGCCTTAACGCATACGCAAGTAAATGTGCCGCGCAGCTTGTTAAGAAGAATTGTCTGGAGAGCCTCGCCCTCTACATCCTCTGCAATGATAACCAGCTTTTTGCCTGACTTCAGTACACTCTCAAGCAGTGGAAGAATATCCTGTACAGTGCTAATTTTCTTGTCGGTAATAAGAAGCATAGCATCATCAATAACTGCCTCCATCTTGTCGGTATCTGTTACCATATACGGAGAAATGTATCCACGGTCAAACTGCATGCCCTCAACAACCTCACACACGGTATCGGCTGTCTTAGACTCCTCAATGGTGATAACGCCATCGGCTGTTACCTTTTCCATAGCCTCTGCAATAAGAGAGCCGATATACTCGTCAGCGGCAGATACAGTTGCAACTCTGGCAATATCGTCATTATCCTTAACTGCCTGTGAATGCTCCTTAACTGACTTAACAGCAGCATCAACAGCGCCCTTGATACCATTCTTAACAGTCATTGGATTTGCGCCGGCAGCAACATTCTTCATACCCTCTCTGACAAGAGCCTGTGCAAGAAGAGTTGCTGTAGTTGTTCCGTCACCGGCATCATCATTGGTCTTGGATGAAACCTCCTTAACCAGTTGAGCTCCCATATTCTCAAATGAGTCCTCAAGTTCAATTTCCTTGGCGATAGTAACGCCGTCATTTGTAATAAGCGGTGCTCCATACTTTTTGTCAAGAACTACATTTCTGCCCTTTGGGCCGAGTGTAATCTTTACTGTGTCGGCAAGCTTGTCAATACCTGCCTGGAGCGCCTTGCGAGCATCCTCGCCATAAATAATATCCTTTGCCATAATAATTGCCTCCTTAGATTATTCTACTACTGCGAGGATGTCCTTAACCTCGGAGATAGTGTACTCTGTGCCGTCAACCTTTACCTGTGTACCGGCGTACTTGCTGATAATTACCTTATCGCCGACAGCAACTGTCATTGGATTCTTTTCTGTACCCGGACCAACAGCAACTACCTCGCTGATTTCCGGCTTTTCCTGTGCTGATGCTGCGAGAATAAGACCTGACGCTGTGGTCTCCTCTGCCTCAACAGCCTTTAGCAGAACTCTGTCTGCAAGTGGTTTGATAGTCATAAATGTCACCTCTTAATAAAATTTCAATCTAAGTTAGCACTCTGCCTCGTCGAGTGCTAATTCATATTTTAGCAGTATTTTCTAATTTGTCAAGGGTATTAACAAAATGTTCAAAAAATATACAATAATAGCATAATATCCCACCACATAATTGTATGCAATAGAACGATTATAATACTATTACATAATAAAAAGGACTCCGAAGAGTCCTTTTCAACTACTGAAAATCAAACACATTAACCCAGGAATCAAGAAGTACCTTTTCTTCAGGCTTATTCTTAACACTCTCGGAGCAGGCAACAACAGGCATCCACTGTTGTACCAATTGCTTGGGAATATCCGCTTTTTTGCAGAAAAGGTCAAGATACTTGTCTGCAACATCCTGCTTGCCTGCAAGGCAAAATACAAGATATGTTCTTGCGGCATCGGCAGATGCGTTGCCCTGTGTAGCATGAGCCCAGTCAACAATGTAGTACTCGCCGTCCGGAGTTACTATGATGTTGGACGGACAAAAGTCGCCGTGGAGAACCTTGGTGTGCTTTTTCATACCGGCTACTCTGTTGTGTAAGTCATATCTTAATGTAGCTTCATAGGATGACGCACTAATCTTTGCCTGCATCTTGTCCTTAATTTTGTTTAGGTGAGGACATTTCTTACTGTGAACCTCTAACTGCAGATTCACGAAAACGTCCATGTATTCATCAAATTTATCCGGATTCTCGTCCATAAGCTGAGCCATTGTTTTGCCTTCGATGTATTCTCTGGTAATCGACCAGCCCTCATCGGTTTTTGACACATTGAGCAGTTTTGGTATTTTAAGTCCGGTTTCCTCAACTCTCGCGTTATTAAGCGCCTCATTAAGAACCTCTGCCTTTGTAAAGCTATCATCAAAGACTTTTATCAATTTGTCGCCGTCACGATAATACTTCTTGTTACTAATTTCTCTAATAAGCTCCATAACAAAATCCTCCTATTAATTACTTGCCATAGTATGCACGCAGGTACATATCCTTGATTTCGGACATAAGCGGAAGTCTTGGGTTAGCACCGGTGCACTGGTCATCGAACGCCTGCTCAACCATATCATCAAGAGTATCAAGGAAATATTGTTCATCAACTCCATAATCCTTGATGCACTTTTTGATACCGCAGTGTTCCTTAAGCTCCTCTATCTTCTTCATAAGACCCTTGAGCTTTGCTTCGTCAGTTCTTCCCTTTATACCAAGAGCATCTGCAATCTGTGCATAGCGAGCCAAGGTCTTTGGATAATCATACTGGCTGAATGTACCCATCTTTGCAGGTACTTCAGCTGCATTAAACTCAAGAACATAGTTAATCATAAGTGCATTAGCTACACCATGTGGCAGGTGGTGGAATGCACCCAACTTATGTGCCATGGAGTGACAAACACCAAGAAATGCATTTGCGAACGCCATACCCGCCATAGTAGCCGCGTTAGCCATCTTTTCTCTAGCCTCAGGGTCATTAGGACCATTGTCATAAGCCCTTGGAAGATACTCAAAAATATTCTTTAACGCCTCAATGGCAAGGCCATCTGTAAATTCTGTCGCCATCATTGACGCGTAAGCCTCAAGTGCATGAGTAACAGCGTCAATACCGGAGGCAGCAGTAAGCCCCTTTGGTGCAGACATGTGGAAGTCTGCATCAACAATTGCCATATTAGGCATCAGCTGATAGTCTGCAAGCGGGTACTTAACGCCGGTCTTTTCGTCCGTAATAACAGCAAATGGTGTAACCTCAGAGCCGGTACCGGCAGATGTAGGAACACAGATAAAGTATGCCTTCTCGCCCATCTTCGGGAAAGTATATACCCTCTTGCGAATATCCATAAATCTCATAGCAAGGTCGAAGAAGTCAACCTCAGGATGCTCATAAAGAACCCACATAATCTTTGCAGCATCCATAGCGGAACCGCCGCCTACTGCAATAATGCAATCAGGCTGGAATGCGTTTATCTGTGCAACGCCCTCCTTGGCACAAGCAAGAGTCGGGTCAGGAGCAACATTAAAGAATGTCGAGTGTACAATACCCATTGCGTCAAGCTTGTCTGTAATAGGCTTGGTGTAGCCGTTGTTGTACAGGAAGGAGTCAGTTACGATGAACACCTTCTTTTTGCCCATAACGGTGCCAACCTCATCCAAGGCAACCGGCAAGCAGCCCTTCTTGATATACACCTTTTCCGGTGCTCTAAACCAAAGCATATTTTCCCTTCTTTCTGCTACTGTCTTGATATTAAGCAGGTGCTTTACGCCAACATTCTCCGAAACAGAGTTACCACCCCATGAGCCGCAGCCCAGGGTAAGTGACGGTGCAAGGTCAAAGTTATAAAGGTCGCCGATACCGCCAAATGATGATGGTGTGTTGACCAATATACGACAGGTTTTCATACGAGCAGCAAATCGGTCAAGCTTTTCTCTCTCGGTTGTCTCGTTGAGATAAATTGAAGATGTATGGCCGTAACCTCCGTCGGCAATCAGCTGAGCAGCCTTATCCAGCGCATCGTCAAAATTCTCGCTTTTGTACATAGCAAGTACAGGAGACAATTTTTCGTGAGCGAACTCCTCACTAATATCCACACTCTCCACCTCGCCGATGAGAATCTTAGTATTCTCAGGAACCTTAACTCCCGCCAATGCTGCAATTGTTACAGGCTTTTGACCCACTATCTTGGCGTTAAGAGCGCCGTTGATAATAATTGTTTTGCGTACCTTATCAATTTCGTCAGCCTTGAGGAAGTAGCATCCCCTATCCTCAAATTCCTTGCGAACAGCCTTGTATATTTTTTTATCAACAATAGTGGACTGCTCTGAAGCACAAATCATACCATTGTCAAATGTCTTTGAGTGAATAATAGAATTAACAGCCTTAAGAATATCTGCCGACTCATCAATAATAGCCGGTGTATTGCCGGCACCGACACCTAACGCCGGCTTACCGCTGGAATAAGCAGCCTGTACCATACCGGGGCCTCCGGTTGCCAGAATAATGTCAGCCTCTTTCATAACAAGATTGGTCATATCCAATGAAGGAGCGTCAATCCAAGAAATTATACCCTCCGGTGCACCTGCCTCAACAGCAGCGTCCAAAACTATTTTTGCAGCAGCAGCAGTGGACCCCTTTGCCCTGGGGTGTGGGGAAATAATGATACCATTTCTGGTTTTGAGAGCTAACAGAGTCTTAAAAATCGCTGTTGATGTTGGGTTTGTTGTGGGAATAACCGCAGCCACAACACCGATAGGCTCTGCAATACGCATGGTACCGAAAGCCGAATTTGTCTCAATAACGCCGCAAGTCTTAGTATTTTTATACTTATTATAGATGTATTCGGCAGCGTAGTGATTCTTGATAATCTTGTCCTCCACTATGCCCATGCCTGTTTCCTCAACAGCCATCTTCGCCAGAGGAATACGAGCAATATTGGCTGCCTTTGCAGCAGCCAAAAAGATTTTGTCCACCTGCTCTTGAGTGTAAGTCGAAAATTCCTGCTGCGCTTTGCGAACTCTTATCAATTCAGCCTCCAGTTTTTCAACACTATCAATAATTTCTCTTGCCATAATAATGCCTCCTATATTCCGATTGTTATTACTTTAACAATCTTATGAGGCTATTTTATAGAATACATCATTAATTTTCAATACATATTGTACGATTTCTAAGTAAATGCTAAATTTGACAAATAATTAACAATGTTTTTGTGCACAATCACAATTAATTGTTATTTATTGTTACAAGTTTGCTAATCTAAGATACAAATACAAAAATAGAGGCGAACACAGTTCGCCCCTACGGTAGTTGTAAAAATGAAACGATTACCATAAATTCACGACTTCCGTAGGGGCGATTTGCAATCGCCTATGTGCGTAGCACACAATAAAGGCTCCCCTTATTATGTAATTAAGGGGAGCTGTCGCATTTTATATGCGACTGAGGGGATAAAAGGAAAAGTTGGCAATCCTGTTTTTACAATCCCTCAGTCACTTCGTGACAGCTCCCTTTACACAAGGGAGCCGAATTTGGTTAATTATGATTTTGTTGTAACATACTTCGCCTTTGACCATGAGGAGTAGTACTTTGTATTGTTCACAGTCTTGTAGGTACGGACACGAACATAATACTTCTTTTTTGCAGTCAGCTTTGTAACAGTCTTGCTGACGGTTGAGTACTTAGAAATCGTAACTGTCTTTGGATTAGTGAACTTGCTGCTGGTACTGTATTGTACCTGGTAGCCGGTGGTCTGGGTACTTCTCTTGTACCATTTTACATAAAAGCCCTTTGAACGAGCGGATATTGAAGAAATGCTTGTACCCTTTGGCTTGATGGTAAAGTACAAAGTCTTTGTGCCGCTGTATTTTCCCTTGAAAGTAATCTTGACAGCATACTTGCCAACATTCTTGCGGCCGCTAGCATAGGATACTGTGTAGTCGGTATTTTTAACCAGGGACTTGCCGGCACTGTTCTTTACGATAACAGTAGGGGTTTTAGTATTACCATCGTAGGTATAGGATGTGCCGCTAAGCTTTATGCTGGATATTTTTGAAATAGTAACAGTATTCCTTGTCCTACCGCAAACAGAGCACTTTTCGTAAGTTTTTCCGGATGCGCCGGTAGTAGCAGGTGTGGTGTACTTTTTGTAACTATGTTTACCGGTAGCGGGTATTGTATCTGTAGTTATTACAGATGAGCAATATCTGCACTTGTGTGCCATTGTGCCCGCAGCTCCACAGGTTGGATTCTTTGTTATCTCGTCAATAGTGGCATCGTGGTCACCGTAGGTAGTAATTGCATTTTTAAATTTGTCATTGCCGTCGCCAATGATTGTACCAACATTACTGCTACCGGTATAGTTAATGTTGTTGTAGGCGTTTTCGCAACCAAGAAATTCTACCTTTGCAAGTACCTTGCAGTTATTAAATGCTTTATATCCAATTTGATTAACAGTACCGGGAACAACGATACTAAGCAGTTTTGTGCAGCCGGAGAAGGCGTACATTTGAATATATGTTACGCCATCGGGAATCTCTATCTTAGTTAAGCTTGTACAGCTCTCAAAAGCATTTGTGGGAATTGATGTGATGCCCTTGTTGAGTTCAACGGACGCCAGAGCGGTACAGCCTTTAAAAATAGAAGCACCTATAGATGTGACAGAATCCGGAACAAAAACGCTCTTTAGCGCAACGCAATCTTGAAATACACTGCTTCCAATATTAGTAACAGTGGCAGGAATAGTAATACTTTCCAAACTGCTGCAGGATTGGAACGCTGAAGCTCCGATAACCGTAACGCCATCAGACATATTGACAGTTTTTAATGCAGTGCAGCCGGAAAAAGCGTTAAGGCCAATATTGGTAACAGAGGACGGAATTGTAACACTTATAAGCGCGGTAAAATCAGAAAACGCATTGGAGCATACCGAAGTGATACCATCTTCGATAACAACGGACTTAACAATCTCCTTTGTGGATTCTGTATAAGCATTATCCACACCGATTAGTTTCATATTGCCTGTACCTCTGATATAGAGGATGCAGTCGGTATTATCATAAAACCAAGTGACATCGTCACCGCAGTCGCCCTTGCGCTCTGCATTACACTTTGAGCAAACACCGTGCACAAAGGAATGGCCCTCTGTAGGAATGGGAGTAATATCCTTACGCTCGGTACAGCCCTGGTCAAGACAGTGAATTGATTTTTCGCCATTGGCGGTACATGTTGGCTCAACATCAATAGTATAGACGCTTGCCCAGTTATGGCTCACACCGGAAACAGTATATTCATCGGACACAGCCACAAGTGCAACATCAGAAGCGCTGATTACGTCCCAAACATCTTCATTTACAGCAACCAGTGTTTCGTCCTGAGAAAGAGCATAACCTACTAAATCCAAGGACAATGTCATTGCCAAGCGCCAAGAGCCCTCGGTAAATTCGGTAACGCTGTAATCCTCTGTCCATTCCGTTCCGGACTTCATCTGCCATGAAACATCCTCAACAGTTATGCCGGTATCAACATCACTGACATCAACATCTAAGGTAATTGTAGGATTTACAATAGCAGCATCCAATACAGGCTGTGTATGATTGGAGTCAAATTGCAAAAATCCGATAACCTCATCTGCCGCCATTGCCGTCAGCTCAAATGCCGGCAAAACAGTAGCAAGCATAATTAATGATAGTACAACAGATAATACCTTTTTCATAATTTCCTCCTTAATGAACTTAAAATAGACCAACTGCTTGAAGAAGCAGAGCGAATAACATAACCGGTGCTACAAACTTAATCATGATAATGTACACCCATTTTCTGCCAAACTTCTCGCCGTTCTTGGTAACCTCGTCTATAATTGTTTTAGGCTTTGCAATCCAACCGATAAAAATACAAGTGAGCAAAGCAAGCAAAGGCATAAGCAGGTTATTGCTGATATAGTCAAGAATATCCAGAATTTGTGCAACAGCGCCATTTGGCAATGTGTACTCAAAGTACAGCTTGTTGTAGCCCAAGCATACGATGATGCCACTGATTACTGCATAAGCCACAACAAGTATTGAAGCCTTGGTACGTGACCAGCCGTGCTTATCCATAATACCGGATACAATTGCCTCCATAATGGATACGGATGAAGTGATGGCGGCAAATGTAACCATAATAAAGAACAATGCGCCAACAATTCCGCCTGCAACACCCATGTTGCTGAATACCTTAGGTAAAGATACAAACATCAGTCCCGGACCTGCGGACATACCGTCCTTGCCCATAAATACGAACACCGCCGGAACAATCATAAGGCCTGCCAGCAATGCAACAACTGTGTCAAAAATCTCAATTTGGTTGATGGACTTCATAAGATTGTTGTCGTCCTCAACGTATGAGCCGTAGGCAACCATAATACCCATGGATACACTGATTGAGAAGAATAACTGGCCCATAGCATCCATAATGACTACGAACACATCTTTGAATGTCATACCGGCAAAAGAAGGCACAAGATAAATCTTTAAGCCTTGGAGACCGGTACGAACAGTGCCGTCTGCATCGGTGTACTCAAGTGTTAGGGAATAAACGGAAATACCGATAACCAGCAGCAACAGTGCCGGCATAAGGATACGGCTCAACTTTTCTATTCCCTTGTTTACGCCGCCAAATACTACCACAGCTGTCAGTGCCATGAATACCAACATCCAAATTATAGGTGAGCCGACACTGGTAATATGGCCGGTAAAATAGCCATCTTCTGCAGCAACGCTTCCGTGACCGGTAATATACTGGGAGCAGTATTTGAGAACCCAACCCCCGATTGCACAATAATACGGCAAAATAATAACCGGAATGATTGTGGCAATGGTACCCATAAATCCGAATTTTTTGTTTAATGTCTTGTAGGCTGCTAACGGTCCCTGCTTGGTTTTACGGCCAATCGCAACCTCCGTTGTAAGCAGTGTGAAGCCAAATGTCAATGCCAAGATGATGTAGCACAGTATGAACACACCGCCATTATCCTTAGCTGCCAAATATGGAAAACGCCAAATATTCCCCAACCCGACAGCACTTCCGGCAGCAGCGAGGACAAATCCTATGCCACCTTTGAAACTACTTCGTTTTTGTTCCATAGAGAACGCTCCTCTCTTCCTATGTTATTATTATATTAAAAACCAACTAAAATTACAAGAAAAAAATAAAAGCACCCGATAAGGGTGCTAATAGTGGCGGAGAGCAAGGGATTCGAACCCTCGAACAGGTTATCGCCCGTTACACGATTTCCAATCGTGCTCCTTCGGCCAGCTCGGACAACTCTCCGTATCGCTTGGCTATTATACACCAAAAAAATATAAATTGCAAGTATTATTTTTTTGTGATATAATAAATAAAAAAAAAAAGGAGGCTGATTATGAAAAAGAACAAAGCGCTTTTGGCACTGTTCGTAGTATTTGCTATTGTGACAATGGCAGGCGGCATAGCAACCACGGTACAGGCAATCAATGCATCCACAGAATACAAGCAGATTGTTAGTGGCGAGATTATTAAAATGGATAACGGCGCAACAAAAGAAGCCGACAAACAGAATATAATCAAGTATTTTTCACTATCCATGCTGCTATTTTTGGCATTTTGCATATCAGTGGTTGTGGCAGTGCTACAGATTACGCCAAGCAGGAAGAATGAATAAAAACTAACTCCCAAACTAAGCACCCAAATCAGGGTGCTTATTCTATATACAATTGTAATATATTGTCACTTGAAATAATACTGATATATATTGTATTATTATATTACATACATTGAATGGAGGGACAAGTATGGATAAAGCAAATATCGATATTACCCTAATTGACAGTGTGCTGGAGGAATATGCATCTGTTAAGGGTAGTCTGATTACTATACTACAAAAGACGCAGGACATATACGGCTATCTGCCCCAGGATGCTATCAAAAAAAT
Source organism: Eubacterium sp. (assembly GCA_051881195.1). GTDB lineage: Bacteria > Bacillota > Clostridia > Oscillospirales > Acutalibacteraceae > Eubacterium_R. Next base: position 10,527 of record JBJEPK010000074.1, read on the forward strand.
TGCGTCTGCTACCGGCATTGCCGAGTCGGAGATTATGGGTGTTGGTACATTTTACACACAATTCAGGTTTAAGCCCGTTGGCAAGTATCTGATAATGCTATGCCAGGGTACTGCATGTCATGTTAACTCATCCGAGTTGATACTGGAGACCATCAAGGATGAACTGGGCATTGACGACGGAGAAACAACCGAGGATGGTCTGTTCTCCCTAAAGTGCGTAGCTTGTCTTGGATGCTGTTCGTTATCCCCCGTTATGATGATTAATGAGGATACATACGGCAGTCTAACTCCTGACAAAACAAAAAGGATACTAAAAGAATTAAGGGAGGCGGCACAATGAGAATAGTAATTGGCGAAGGCTCCTGTGGTATCGCTGCCGGAGCAGAAAAGGTAAGAATCGCCCTAAAAAATGTGGGCATTGATGCCGGAATAGTCGGTTGCATAGGTATGTGCTATCTTGAGCCAATCGTAGATATATACGATGATAACAACCAACTGACAAGATTAGTTAAGGTGGACGAGGATGATGCTCAGAGCATTTCAGAATACATCAAAACCGGTAACAGAGCTCTAATAGAAAAATTGATTGTTAGCGAAGATGACAGCCAATTTCTAAAAAAGCAAACAAGAATAGCACTACGCAGATGTGGTATTGTAAATCCTGATGAGCTGGACGCATTTTTAGAGGCTGACGGATATACAGCGCTGAAAAAATGTCTTACGGAACTATCGCCTGAAGAGGTTATTGAGATAATAAAGGTATCAGGACTGGCCGGTAGAGGTGGCGCAGGCTTTCCAACTTGGTTCAAGTGGAACGCAGCAAGACAGAGCGACGGTGACGAAAAGTACCTAATCTGTAATGCAGACGAAGGTGACCCGGGTGCATTTATGGACAGAGCAGTTATTGAGTCCGACCCACACACGCTTATTGAGGGTATGCTCATCGGTGCATACGCTATCGGTGCAAAGCACGCTGTTGTGTATGTGCGTGCAGAATACCCGCTGGCAATAAAGAGACTTGAAAGAGCGATACAGCAAGCTACTGAGGCCGGAATTATCGGTAACAATATTTTTGGCACGGATTTTTGCTGTGACTTTACTATTAAAGCCGGTGCCGGCGCATTTGTATGCGGCGAGGAAACAGCACTTATCGAATCACTTGAGGGACACAGAGGCATGCCTAGGCTGAAGCCACCATTCCCTGCTGCTGCAGGTTACTGGCTAAAGCCATCAAATATTAATAATGTAGAAACCTTTGCTAACGTATCTTGGATTATCAACAATGGTGGCGAAGCATTTGCTGCCATGGGCACTGAGAACTCCAAGGGTACAAAGGTGTTTGCCGTAACCGGCAAGGTGAAGCGTTCCGGTCTGGTGGAAATTCCTATGGGTAAGACACTGCGTGATGTAATTTTTGACATCGGTGGCGGTATGAAGGGCGACAAGGAATTCAAAGCAGTACAGATGGGTGGTCCATCGGGCGGTTGTATTCCTGCCGAACTTATTGACACTGTAATTGACTACAAGGCACTGGGCGCAACCGGAGCAATTATGGGCTCCGGTGGTATGGTAGTTATGGACGAAACAACCTGTATGGTAGGCATGGCAAAATTCTTTCTTGACTTCACTGCAAAGGAAAGTTGCGGCAAGTGCATACACTGTCGTATAGGCACCACCCGTATGTTGGAAATGCTGACGCGCATCACCAAAGGCGAAGGTAAGGATGGCGACATTGAACTACTTGAAGAGTTATGCTACGCAATCAAGGATGGTGCTCTATGCGGTCTTGGTCAAACAGCGCCAAACCCGGTATTGACCACAATCAAATATTTTAGGAACGAGTATGAAGCACATATCAAAGACAAGACCTGCCCTGCAGGTGAATGTGCAGACCTGATAGAATACAATATTGACGCTGACAAATGTAAAGGCTGTACTCTCTGTGCTCGCAACTGCCCGGTAGAGGCAATCAGCGGTACAGTGAAAGCGCCTCATGTGATTGATACAGAAAAGTGCATAAAATGTGGCAAATGCTACACATCCTGCAAATTTGATGCTATTACAAGAGCATAGAAAGGAGGAATAAAATATGATAAACTTAACTATAAATGGTACTAAAGTATCTGTTGAAGAAGGTGCTACCATACTGGAGGCAGCAAAGCAAGCCGGCATATATATTCCTACCCTATGCTATGATGAAGCAGTAAAGGTGTATGGAGCGTGTGGATTATGCGTTGTTGAGGCAGAGGGTATTCCTAAGCTGCTACGCTCCTGCTCTGCAAAATGCAGTGAAGGCATGGTAATCAATACCGAGAGCGACCGTGTTGTACAATCCAGAAAAATTGCAATGGAGCTGCTTATGTCTGCCCATGACGGAGACTGTATTGCTCCATGTCAACTGAATTGTCCTGCAAGAACTGACTGCCAAGGATATGTTGGCCTAATCGCAAACGGCGAATATGACAGCGCCGTTAAGCTGGTAAAAAACAAGGTGCCGCTACCTGCATCAATCGGCAGAGTGTGCCCTCACCCATGTGAGAAAGCATGCCGCAGACAACATGTTGACCAGTCAATCAACATTGCACAGCTAAAGGTATTCGCCGCTGACATCGACCTTAACAAGGATAGCTACATTCCGGATATTGCTCCGTCGACCGGCAAGATAATATCCATAGTAGGCGGCGGACCTGCCGGACTGACGGCTGCATATCAGCTGGCAAGAATGGGTCACAAGGTTACCATCTACGATATGATGGAAAAAATGGGCGGTATGCTGCGCTACGGTATCCCACAGTACAGACTTCCTAAAGAGATACTTGACCAAGAAATCGACATAATAAAGCGCACCGGCGTAGAAATGATAAACGACTGCAAGCTGGGTAAGGACATCACAATAGCCCAGCTAAAGGAAAACAGTGATGCTGTAATCGTGGCAGTAGGCGCATGGCAATCCAGCAGCATGGGTACTCCCGGTGAGGAGCTGGAGGGTGTGTACGGTGGTATCGACTTTTTACGCTCTGTGATTCAGGGTAATCCCAAGAAAATCGGCGACAAAGTAGTAATTTGCGGTGGCGGTAACACAGCAATGGATGCCTGCCGTACAGCAGTAAGACTGGGCGCAAAAGAAGTATATGTTGTGTACCGTCGTACACGCAACGAAATGCCTGCCGACAAGCTGGAAATTGATGAGGCTGAGGAAGAGGGCGTAATCTACAAATTCCTTACTAACCCTATCTCATTTAACGGTAAGAACGGCAAGGTTGAGTCCATCACATTACAAGTTATGGAATTAGGTGAACCGGATGCCAGTGGCAGACGCAGACCTGTGCCTGTTGAAGGCAGGACGGAAGAAATTGCCGTGGACAGCGTAATTATGGCCATTGGACAAAAGCTGGTTACCGATGATGTTACCGAGCTTGAACTAACTGACAGAGGCAATATCAAGGCTGATATTGACACCTTTGAGACAAATATTGAGGGCGTATTCGCAATAGGTGACGCTACAAATCGTGGTGCATCCATCGCTATTGAAGCAATCGGTGAAGCAGACAGATGTGCTCAGGCAGTTGACGCGTACTTAAACAATGAGGCAATTGACACAAGAGTGCCTTATATCAGCCGTCGTGATGAGGAACTTATCGACTACTCATCAAAGACAGTTGAACCAAGAATAAATCCCGATGTACTGGCTCCGGAGATTAGGAAAACCAATTTTGACCAAGTGTGCCTTGGTTATACCGAGGACGAGGCAAAGGCAGAAGCCAGCCGTTGCCTGGAATGTGGATGCAAGGAATATTATAAGTGCAAATTACTGTCCGTTGCACAGAGATACGACATTGAGCCACAAAGGTTTGCCGGTGAAATGCCACAAAAATACAGTGCTAACAGCAACGAGTTTATTGAGCGAAACACTGCAAAGTGCATACTTTGCGGACTCTGTGTTCGTTCCTGTAAAGAAATCGTTAATATATCTGCAATAGGTCTACTGGGCCGTGGCTTCAAAACCGATATTGCACCGGCATTCAATCTGCCGCTAAATGAGACTAAGTGTACCAATTGCGGACTGTGTGTAAGCATGTGCCCTACCGGTGCTTTGACAGAAAAATCAATATTGAATAAACAAGTACCACTGGACGAAAGCTATACAACAGAGAAGGTCATTATCAACGGCCGAGAGGCAGAGGTAATAGTGGCTAGCTACGACGGTAAGGTCCTGCGAGTTATTCCTAACGATGACATCAGCAGAAATGCCGGCCTCACCAGAGAACAACTGTTCGACCTAATCAAATAAACAAAACAAGGGAAGGTGTTTCCTTCCCTTTTGTTCTATGAGGTGTGTATGAAAAAGCATACTGACAAACTAAAGCTGGCAATTTTCAGTATTGTATTTGTATTTGGCAGCATGGTGATGAACAGCGATAATTTGGGTAGTATATGGCAAAACCATGGTATGCCGATATTACCGGTAAAATATATATGTGTATTTTTGGTGGTATTTTTGGCAGGATTGCTTGTAAAAGATAACCTATACAAGGCATCCAAAATTCAAGTTACCGCTACGCTGATAATCACAGTTCTGTTTATCCTAGACTTTTATATAACCCGATATAGCGGAAGTGTGGCAATATACCGATGGTTTTGGATTGCAGGAATATTGATGTCAAACGGAGGGTTGTTTGTATCGGCAACTATATCCGGCAGGCAAAAGGAGGAATACCCACAATTCTGCAACAATATGTTCAGGAGTGTTACGCCACTGTACCTTTTTGTATTTTGGCTCTCATTTATGCGAATGCCAAACAATAATTTGACTGTAAACCTAATTCCTACACAAGGTACTATACAAATGCTGGTGGCAATGGTGAGGAATATACACATAAGCATTGAAGCGCCTCTGCTATTCTTCGGTAATCTGCTTATTTTCCTGCCTGTGCCTTTCATTTTAAAAGCTTGGATAAAAAATATAAAAGATTGGCAAATTATCACAGTAGGTTGTCTGCTGCCATTCATTGTAGAGGCGTATCAGTACATCCTAAAATGCGGTGATGTGGACATAGACGACATCATACTAAACCTAATTGGATATATGGTAGGATATATAGTAATAAAAGGCATAAGTAAAAGGCATTCATAACGAATGCCTTATATATTTTTATTTCACTCTTCTGTACTTTCGTTGTCATCAGCTGGAGCCTGAGCAATTTCGTCAACCGGTGTCTCTTCTGCCGAAGTTTTGTCCACAGCAGTATTGGTATCAACCAAGGTATCCTCTGCTACAGCTGTTTCCTCAACAACATCTTCTGCCGGTGGGTCGGGCAATTTGCCATCCTTCATAAGTGACTCAAATTTCTCGCCTGACAATTTTTCTTTTTCAAGCAGAGTTTCTGCCACAAGCTCAAGCTTGTCATAATGCTCCTTGAGTATGGACTCCGTCCTTGCATAAGCATCACGCATAAGCTTTTCTATCTCAGCGTCAATACGAGCAGCAGTTTGTTCACTATAATTGTTAACCTTACCGTAATCCTTGCCAAGGAATACCTCGCCGTTGCCGTCGTCATAAACAACAGGGCCAACCTCATTGGTCATACCGTACTTGCGTACCATATCGCGACAAATCTCGGTTGCTCTTTGGAGGTCGTTGCTGGCACCGGTAGATATATCGCCAAGGGCAACAGCCTCGGCAACACGGCCGCCAAACATTGAAACCAGGTTATCAAGCATTTCCTTTTTTGAATTATAGTTTTCCTCCTGCGGGGTGTACCATGTGTATCCACCTGCGCCAAGGCCACGAGGGACAATAGAAATCTCTCTTACAGGGTCGTGGCCCTCTACATAATATGATGCAACAGCATGACCAGCCTCGTGATAGGCAGTAAGTTTCTTTGCCTTTTCGCTAAACTTGTGTGACTTCTTTTCTGTACCAAGTTCAACACGGGATGTAGCGTCAATAATTTCCTCAGTGGTAATTGCTTTTTTGCCACGGCGAACAGCCATCAGCGCAGCCTCGTTCATAAGATTTTCAAGGTCTGCACCTGTAAAGCCCGTAGTATCCTTTGCAACCTCTTTTAGGTCAACATCGGGAGCAATGGACTTGCCCCTTGTGTGGACAGCCAGTATCTCTTCCCTACCCTTAAGGTCGGGTCTGTTGACTGTAATCTGTCTGTCAAATCTGCCGGGACGCAAAAGCGCAGGGTCAAGCACATCGGGTCTGTTGGTTGCGGCAATTACGATAACTCCGGAGTTTTTGCCAAAACCATCCATCTCAACCAACAGTTGATTGAGGGTCTGCTCACGCTCATCATTGCCACCGCCCATACCTGTGCCACGATGACGGCCAACGGCATCAATCTCGTCAATAAATACGATGGCAGGGCTCTTTTTTTTGGCTTGGTCAAACAGGTCACGAACACGGGACGCACCCACGCCCACATACATCTCCACAAAATCTGAGCCGGAGATGGATAGGAAGGGAGCGCCGGCCTCGCCTGCTACTGCTCTTGCCAACAGGGTTTTACCTGTACCCGGAGGGCCAACCATAAGCACGCCCTTAGGGATACGGGCGCCAATCTGCGTATATTTTTCAGGCTGCTTGAGAAAATCTACAAGCTCTGCCAATTCTTCCTTTTCTTCGTCACAGCCTGCAACATCGGCAAAGGTGGTAGGCTCATCGTCCTCATTCTGGGTTTTGGGCTTGATTTTGCCGAATCCTAAGGCTCTGTTGGCATCACCATTCATAGTGCTGCTCATTCTTCTTATCAAAAAGAATGACATACCAACCAATAACAAAGTAATCATTAATGATGGCAACAAATTAAGCCACCATGACTTATTTGAGCCCCTAAGGTAGTTGTAGGAAATCTTTTTTTCTATATGAGTGTCGTTGTATGACTTGATGTACTCATCAACATCCTCAACAAAGTATGTTACGCTGGGAACAGTGTAGGTGTTGACCTTGTCGCTGTCCGAGAACAGCTTATAGTTAAGCTTACCGCTGCTAAGATCCAACTCAAACTCTGCAACCTGATTTGTACGAAAAAGCTCTACAATATCACTATACTTTACATTAGCCTGCTGCCTGCCGGAATTGGACATAAGGAATATAGAACCGATAAGCAATACAGGAATTAGGATATAAAATACTATTGATTTCCAGTTTTGAGACAAATTTTTTCTCATTAATATTAATCCTCCATACGGATATTGAATAGCAGCACCCGTTTTGTGTTACTACTAATTCTTACTCTATCGGCAACACAGCAATCCTTGATTGCAATAATGCCGTTATCGTCACACACCAGCGGCAGGCTGTCACGCTTTTCTACATCAACGGCAAGCTCGTTGAACAGCTTTTTTATACTCTTGGTACAGCCCCTACCCGCCGGGACAATAGTGTCCCCAGATTGTCTGGTACGAATATAGATATTACCGACTATTCTATCATAGTCCAAGAAAAAGTCAAATTCATTTTTTAATAATTCACAGTTAGTTAAAAATTCGTCCACGCACACTTCACATAAGTCACAAACAGAGGCAGTCTGTGTTATATTCTTCATATTGGTAATACGGAGATACTGCTTATTACTGACTGCAAAATAGTCGCCCTTGATTTGGTAACGACCGGAAGAATACAGCAGATTTACAATCTCACCAATGTGATGTCGGTCAAGGGATAAGCCAAAGCTGTCGGCGTAGGCAATCAGTACACGATTGATAACAGAAATGTGATATTTTGTAATTTCAGCAACAGATATTCCCTTGTCTGTAACAACGCAATCATAGCACTGCATAGCCACAGAAGTAATATAATCGTCATCACGGTCGCAGGCAGTTATAAAATGCATAAATGTGGACTCAAAGGACGGATTAAGTTCACGAAAGTTAGGCACAATATTATGCCTAACGAAATTGCGAGAATACCTAGTATCGCCGTTGGTACTGTCGACACGATAATCAATACCGTTATCCTGACAATACCGCCTAATCTCCTGTGAGGTACAATCAATTAACGGCCTGATGACATTGTCCCTGACAGGCTTGATACCGGATGCGCCCTTAAGAGCAGTGCCGCGAGCCATTCTGAACAATACGGTCTCCACATTGTCGGACAGACTATGGGCTGTAGCAATCTTGGTGGGGTTGAGGGAATTAAAAAACTCATAACGCCTATTGCGTGAGTATTCCTCAACGCCCATACCTTGCTGTGAAGCCTCGATAACTGCATCTATGGACAGTGTATGCACCTCCACATTATGCTGATGACAGTAGTCCACAACAAACTGAGTATCTGCCCGTGACTCATCGCCACGGATACCGTGCTCAACATTGGCAACCACAATATCCAGCTCCATAGCGTCCCGTACGGTGAGCAAATAGTGTAGCAGCAGCATAGAATCGGGGCCGCCGGATACGCCTACAATAACTCTGTCGCCGGGAGCGAGCATATTGTACTTCTTTACAGTATTATCAATTTTAGTTATAATCTCTAACATTTTCTATGGCTCTGAATCGAGTAAATTCTTTATCAAATGCAAGCTCGATTGTACCCGTTTGGCCGTGACGGTTTTTGGCAACAATAAGCTCGGTTAATGAATCATCAATTTCGTCCTGCTTGTCCTCACTTACCTCGCCTCGATAGTAATCCTCACGATAAAGGAACATAACAATATCTGCATCCTGCTCGATAGAACCGGACTCACGCAGGTCGGACAGCTGTGGCTTGTGGGATTTGCCCCTACCCTCTGTACCACGGGACAGCTGGGCACAGCAGATAACCGGAATATTAAGGTCCTTAGCCATCATCTTGAGATTACGGGTAATCTCGGATACCTCCTGCACGCGGTTCTCCTTGCGTGTAGCCGACTGAATAAGACCTAGATAGTCAATGATGATTGCATCAACATTTTTTAAACGGCGCACCTTGGACTTAATCTCGGGTACAGTAATGGATGATGTATCATCAAGATATAATTGGACATCATGAAAGCTGGCAGTAGCATTGCCCACTCTAATCCACTCATCATCTGTTAACTCGCCGGTTCTGAACTTGGATGATGTTACACCGGCCTGGGAAGCCAAAAGCCTCTCGGCAAGCTGTGCCTTGGTCATTTCCAGAGAGAAGAACAAAACCTTTTTGCCGGCATTGACGGAAATATTATGTGCCAAGTTAAGGGCAAATGAGGTTTTACCCATAGCAGGACGGGCACCGATAAGGATAAAATCGGATTTGTTAAGACCGGTTATGTATTTATCCAACAAACCAAAACCTGTGGGTATTCCCTTGTATTCATTCTTGTCGTCACCGGCAATCTTCTTTAACTTTTCGTACACATCATTAATGATAACGTCATTAATGCTCCTTGGAGCGTTATTTTCCTTGCCCTGACGAATATCATAGATGCGCTGTTCTGCGCTATCAAGTATAAGACTGGCAGTACCGGCGCCGGAGGTTGCATCCTCAATAATGTCCTGGGATACCGTAATCAACGCACGCAAATATGCCTGCTCCTGCACAATCTTGGCATATCGCTCAACATTGGCAGTGGATGGCACAACCTGGGATAACTGGACCAGATAATCCCTACCCCCTGCCATATCGTACACGCCATCCTTAGCAAGGGCATCGGCAACCAACACAGGGTCAATAGAGCCATTGAGCGTCATAAACATAGACAGCATAGCATTGAATATATGCTTATGCTGAGGTAGGTAAAAGCTGTCTGCGTTAATATAGGGCAGAACATCCTCCATACATCTTGGCTCTAAAAGAATACTTCCCAGTACTGACTGTTCAGCCTCTAAGTTATATGGTAATGTAATATTGATATTATCAGCCATAACGGTTATCCTTAATTATTACTCTTCAGTTACTTGAACATTAATTTTGGCAACAATGCCTTGATATATCTTGACCTCTGCCTGTACTGTGCCAAAAGCCTTGATGTCGGACATATTAATTTTGCGCTTGTCTATGGTTTCGCCCATATCCTGCTTAATCTTCTCAGCTACGTCCTTTGCAGTTATGGAGCCAAATAGCTTGCCGTTGGCACCGGCCTTTGCATTAAAGCAAAAGGTCTTGCCATCAAGTCTTGCCTTGACCTCATTGGCTGCCTTAATTTCCTCTGCCTTGTGAAATTTTTTGGCAGATTCCTTATTATTAAAATCATTCATTGCTGTGGCATTTGCCTCAACAGCAAGACCCTTTGGTAACAGAAAGTTCCTTGCGTATCCGTCGCTGGCATTGACAAGGTCTCCCTTCTTACCCAAGGATTTAACATCGGTTTGTAAAATAACTTTCATATCAATTCTCCTATATTTCCATAAAAATCGGCAGTATCATCGGACTGCGCTTTGTTTTTTCGTACATAAGGCGAGAAATCTCATCACGCATTTTTGTTTTGACTGCGTTCCAGTCCCGATACCTCTTGTCATAATTTTCGTCAATTACATGACAGGCAACATCGCGAGCAGCGTTCATTAGCTCCTCGTTATCCCGTACATATACAAAGCCACGGGACACAATGTCGGGCCCTGAAATAACATATCCGCTTTGAGTATCAATGGTAGCTACAATAATGATAATACCGTCCTGAGACAAATGCTTACGGTCGTTGAGTACCACATTACCCACATCACCGACACCGATGCCGTCAACATAGACCTCACCGGCAGGCACATCGGCAACCTGCTTGATACCGTCCCGGCTAATCTCGATAGAGTTACCTATCTCACCCACAAACACATCCTCAATGCCCATTGCGGCACCTAACTGCGCATGCTTCATAAGATGCTTTTGCTCACCGTGAACAGGAATAAAGAACTTAGGCTTGACAATGCCCATCATTAGCTTAAGCTCCTCCTGACAGGCGTGACCGGAAACATGAACTTCATACATTTTTTCGTAAATAACCTCAACGCCTTTTTTCATCAAAGCGTTGACTACATTGCCAACCATCTTTTCGTTTCCGGGAATTGGAGTAGCAGAAATGATAACATAATCATTAGGTGTAATGCTAACCTTTCTGTGCTCGTTTTGGGAAATCTTTGTGAGTGCAGACATCGGCTCACCTTGGGAACCGGTTGTAATGATAACCAGCTTGTCGTCCGGATAATTGCGTATGGTGTCAATGGGAATCATGATGTTTTCAGGAATATCCAAATAACCCAAATCATGACCTACCTGCACCAAATTCTCAAGGCTCCTGCCCACAACCGCCACTTTACGTCCTCGTGCCTTAGCAACATCAATAATCTGCTGTACACGGTGAATATTGGAGGCAAAGGTAGCTACTATAATACGCTTGCTTTTAGCCTTACGAAACAGAAGCTCAAAGCTCTCGCCCACTGTTTTTTCGCTCATGGTGTAGCCCGGACGCTCTGCATTTGTTGAGTCGGAAAGGAGTGCAAGACATCCCTTCTTGCCATACTCTGCAAAACGAGGCAAGTCAATCATATCTCCATCTACTGGCGTGGTGTCAATCTTAAAGTCCCCGGTTTGAATAATAATACCGGCAGGACAACGAATGGCAAGACCCACTGCGTCAGGAATACTGTGGTTAACATGAATAAGCTCGATATTGAATGAGCCAAGGGTAATGTTATCCCTGGGTTTAATCTCAACAAGCTTGCAGCTATTAAGGATTCCATGCTCCTCCAACTTCCCTTTGATAAGGCCAATGGTAAGCTTTGTTGCATATACAGGGATATTGACCTGCTTCAACAAATAAGCAAGACCACCAATATGGTCCTCATGACCGTGGGTAATGATAATACCACGAATCTTTTCTGCATTGTTTACAACATGAGTAAAGTCCGGAATAACCAGGTCAACGCCCGGAAGCTCGGCATTTGGAAACGCCAAACCGCAATCAACAATGAACATATCGTCCTTGTATTCGTACAAGGTCATATTCTTGCCGATTTCGTTCATACCACCCAAAAAAGAAATCTTAACCTTTTCCTTCTCAACAGGTGGAAGGACAGCAGATTTCTTCGGTGCCTTTTTGTGGGTGTAAAAGCGTCTCTTAGAATTCCGTTTTCTGTTAACGCTGTTTGTAGGCACCTTATTCTCTTTTGCCATTAAAAGTGAACCTCCTAAAAATAGTATTTTTTCGTACAAAATAATTATATATATTTTAAAGTATATTGCCATCAATGTCAAGAGCAACATTCTCTATTGATTATTAGCCAAAACAATGGTAAAATATACCCCGGTGATATAAGTTTATGAAAAAAGTAGACATCTATACCGACGGCGCATGCAGTGGCAATCCCGGACCCGGCGGCTGGGGCGCTGTGCTGGTATATGGAAGGAAAGAATCAGAGCTGTCCGGCGGAGAACAAAACACCACCAATAACAGGATGGAAATGACAGCAGTAATTGAGGCTCTCAAGGCTCTCAAATATCCATGTGAGGTAACTCTCACAACCGACTCGAAATACGTATGTGACAGTATCAATCGAGGATGGGTGTACTCCTGGAAGCAAAACGGCTGGCGCAAGGCGGACAAAAAGCCGGCGCTCAATGTTGACCTATGGGAGCAAATGCTGGGATTATTGGACATTCATAATGTTACATTCTGCTGGGTAAAGGGTCATAACGGACACCCATATAACGAACGATGCGACCAACTAGCAGTTACCGAATACAAAAAATGGTTATAAACAACAAGAGGCAGACGGAAATTCCGTCTGCCATTACTTTTTTTAATCATTAAGTTTTGCTAATTCCTCACGGAATGACTCGGCTGAGTCAAATTCCTTATATACAGAAGCAAAACGAACATAAGCAACCTCGTCAATATCCTTAAGCTTTTCCATAATAAGCTCACCTATACGCGCAGAGGTAACCTCGCGGTCAACCGAAGACTGGAGTGCAGTCTCAATTTCGCCAATCTTTGACTCCAATTCTGCTACAGTGACATGTCGCTTTTCGCATGCACGAAGCATACCCTTAAGTATCTTGTTACGGTCAAATACCTCACGAGACTTGTCCTTTTTTACAACAATAATAGGAACATCTTCGATAATCTCGTAGGTGGTAAAACGCTTGCTGCACTGCAGGCACTCGCGTCTCCTACGTATTCTCTCGTTTTCGTCAGTTGGACGAGAATCAATTACCTTGCTCTCCTCATATCCACAGAAAGGACATTTCATACTAAATTCCCCCTTGTTTGGGTAGTCTACCACCCTGCAAATCGGATTATAACACAATATATAGAAAAATGCAAGTTTTTTCCTTTACAACTACATATAGTTATTTTTGGGCCAATTCGTGGTTATGCCCCTTGTTGTTGTAGATAAACATCCAAACTGCCATAGAACAAATCACAAAGTAGCCAAAAATCGACCACAAGTCGGGCACCTGGTGATTAAGGAACAAGTAGCCCTCAATGGCAGTAAAAACTACATTGGAATAATCATATACCGAAATCTCCCTGCTGGGCGCAAATGTGTATGCCGCTGTGATAGCGAACTGACCACCGGCTGCACAAACGCCCACCAATATCAAATACACAAACTGTCGAGTAGTCATAGGATGATAATTGAAAATCAAGTATGGCGCAGTAACAACCACCGAAAAAGCAGAAAAGAAAAATACTGTAAATCTGCCGTTCTCCCCCTTGTTGCCCATGTGACGAACACAGGTGTAGGCGGCGCCGGCGCCCAAACCACCCAAAAAGCCGGCAATAGAAGGCAAAAGCTCCACATTTTGCATACTGGGTTTGATAACAAACATTGCACCTACAAAGGCTACGGCAATGGCAATTGCCTGCTTTGGCTTGACTTTTTCTTTTAAAAAAACAGCAGAAAAAATCAGGGTAAAGAACGGCGACAACTTGTTAAGCATAGCGGCGTCGGCAGTGTGAGCCATGTGCGTAGTGGCATAAAAATTGCCAAAAACGCCTAAAAGTCCCGCTGTGGAACGAATCAAATGGTATGGTATGCACCCTTTTGCCGGACGAAAAGGCTCTCCTTTTTTTATCAACATAAAGGTGGCTAAAAAAACAGCAACAAGGTTGCGGAAAAACACCTTTTGGGGAGTGGGTACATCTCCGGAAAGGTTAATGAAAGAACTCATACCACTAAAACACAAAGCAGATATGAGGATACATATAATTCCCTTTGTCTTGTTGCTAATCTTTGTCATTATTAAATTAAACCTCGAATTGCTTTAGATATTCTCTACTTCTTTTCAGCTCATTATACACATCGTAGCCCAAAGAATATATCTCTATAATATAGGAGCCGTTATAATTTGCGCTCTGCATAATGTTAAAGAGTTTGCCAAAGTCAAAATCGCCTCGACCCGGGGGCATACAATCAGCAGCGGCACAATGGTCGCTGATATGGATATGGGCAATATCATCCTTGAACTCATTCACGAAATCAAATGGGTCAAAGCCTGCTCTTACAGCCTGCTTTACATCAAAAACCATATTGAAGTCATCGCCGAGCTGACGCCTCATTCTCTTGCAAAATTCAATGGACTGACTGCGAAAGCGATTGACATTCTCCTGACACACCTTAACTCCCTCTGTCTTACCAATATCTACAAGGCCCTTAAATCGCTCAAAATAGTGTTCCTCGGGCAATAGTCGCTTAGGTCTCTCCAGCGCGCCGTGAATAACAACAATCTCGGCACCCAGAGTAGCGGCTGCGTGACAAGTTCTGCGATAAATATCAATAAAATCATCGTATCTGCGCTGATAATCGCCAAATATACAATTACTCTCCAAAAAAGAAGAAAACGGATGAACGGAAGTGATACGAACGCCGTTGGCGTCGGCCTCATCTTTTAGCAATTTTACGAATGAAGTATCCAGCTCGCTGTCGGCGTTAAAAAACACCTCAGTCCTGTCATAGCCTAGGTTAATTACCTGCTGCAGAGCCTGCTCGGTCTCCATTGGATAAAAGCAGGAGGTGGATGCACCGATATTCATTAGCCCACCAACTTTTCGATACAAGCAAGTTGAACGCTGACACAGAGAATCTGGGTTGCCAGGTCAAGCTCGGCAACCGGAGGCAATGATGGGGCAATACGAATATTGCTATTGTCAGGGTCGTTGCCGTATGGATAGGTAGCTCCTACTGTGGTGAGAGTGACACCGGCCTCCTTACAAAGCTCGCCGACTCTCTTTGCACAGCCCGGCATAACATCAAGGCTGATAAAATAACCGCCCTTTGGGTCAAGCCAATTAGCAATACCCTTGCCGCCAAGCTCATTCTCAAGGTGATTGAGCACCATATCGAACTTTGGTTTCATAATAGCGGCATGCTTTTTCATATGCTTTTTGATACCGTCAACATTGCCAAAGAATTTTACATGACGGAGTTGATTCATTTTGTCATAACTAATGGTCTCGCAGTTGAGTCGTTTCTTAATTTGGGCTATATTTGCATCACTGGTAGCCAGTGCAGACACACCTGCACCGGGAAATGTCATCTTTGCTGTGGAGCAAACCTCAATAACCATATCCTCATTACCATACTTTGGCAGAATGTCGAAGATATTGAGAAGAACATCACCTTCCTCTTTTAGGTCATGTACACAATATGCATTGTCCCAAATGATTCTAAAATCCTTGGCAGCAGGCTTTAACGCCGCTATACGCTCCACTGTTGCATTGCTAAAGGTAATACCCTGTGGATTGCTGTACTTAGGTACGCAGAACATACCTTTTACACTTTCGTCCTTAACCAATTCCTCAATTGCGTCCATATCGGGACCGTCGGGGGTCATAGCAACATTAATCATCTTTATGCCATAGTGTTCAAGAATAGTAAAGTGTCTGTCGTAGCCGGGTACCGGACAAAGAAACTTGACCTCATCCAGCTTGCACCAAGGAGTGGAGCCCAAGGCGCCCTCGGTATAACACTGTGTAATGTAATCAAACATAAGATTTAGGCTTGCACTCGGACCGATGACAACATTCTTTGACTCAACGCCCATAAGCTCTGCAAAAAGCTCCTTACAGCAAGGGATACCATCCAGCAAGCCGTAGTTACGCACATCAAAGCCATCAACAACATAGTCGATAGGCTGGAGCATATCCATAGAAAGGTCAAGCTGTTCCTTGGATGGCTTGCCTCTGGACATGTCCAGGCTAAGACCCATTGCCTTGTAGTCCTCAAATCTCTTTTGCAGTTGCTCCTTTTCTGCCAAAAGCTCCTGCTTTGTCATATCTTTATATTCTGCCATAGTAACACCTCTAAAATAAATTATGTGCTATTTTATCATATTTTGTACATTAATGCAATAAAAAAAGCAGGAGATATTTATCCCCTGCCGTACTATACTGCCGGTTCAAAAAACCAGCGAGTATCCTCCAAAAACAAATAGGTCAACTTGCCGTCCACCATACAGGTGTAGCGTATGCCTGCACCTCCCGATTTTAACGACGCGGCAGGTCTGATGTCGGTAACTCTGTCTATGAGAAACTCCAGGTGGTCATAAGTCATAGACAGGGGCATAATATTACCCCGGGTGTCAAACTCTGCCTTTACGGTAGTATAATGCTTATTTGGATTATCGTACTCCTTTGATGTAAAATCTAACATAATTCCTCCTAACCAAAATAGCCCACAGGATGTATAACATGCTCATCATGGGGATTAAAACGGGACAATTCCCTGTCCTGCATCTGGCAAGCACGAGTGATACAATAGTTGCCGAATCTACGCTTGAGAGTATCAATGGCAGTCTCCAATCGCTCCATCTTTTCCCGTTGTTCCACACTACCTGCCAAATCAAACTGCTCATACTCAAAATCAAATCCACTGACGGATACTCCCAGAGAACGCACCGGATACGCCCAATTATAATTTGCTGCAAACAGCCTCATAGCGGCGTCCAAAAGCTCGGTACTGATGTCGGTATGAGCCTTCAACTTAACCTGGCGAGTAAAGGATGACAATTGGGTAGAACGCACCACAATGGTGACCACATTGCCCCTGAGACCCTGCTCTCGCAATCGGGTAGCAACACTTTCGCAAAGCACACGAAAAACTGTCTTAATATCCTCGTTATTAACCAAATCACGAGGAGTGGTGGTAGAATTACCAACGGACTTAACATCCACCACCTCATCAATATGGCGCACCGGCGATGACTCTGTTCCATTAGCAAAGGAATGGAGCATATCCCCGTTCTTTCCAAAAATACTACGCAAAAATGCAGGGTCACTATTTGCCAGGTCACCAATAGTATTTATGCCGTAGTAATTCAATTTTTTTGTAGTAGAGCGACCTACCATAAGCAAGTCACTGCAAGGTAAAGGCCACACAATGTCCATATAATTATCTTTGTTGATTACAGTGACGGCGTCGGGCTTTTTGTAATCCGAGCCCAGCTTGGCAAAAATCTTGTTAAAGCTGACACCAATGCTGACGGTAATGCCCAGCTCCTCCTTTACCCTCCTGCGAATTTCCCCGGAAATCTCCTCACCGGACATCATACACCCGGTAACATCCAGCCAACTCTCGTCCAAACCGAAAGGCTCGATATAATCTGTATAATCGGCATAAATCCTGCGTGCTAACGCCGAAAATCGCATATACAGAGGATAGTTTGGAGGTACTACCACAAGGTCGGGACATTTTTGGTAAGCCTTCCATAAAGGTTCTCCTACGGATATATTGTACCTTGAGGCAATCTCGTTTTTTGTAAGAATTATACCATGCCTATTTTCCGGGTCGCCACCCACAGCCACAGGCTTGTTCCTAATCTCCGGGCGGTACAGACACTCTACCGAGGCATAAAACTTATTGCAATCAACATGTAGTATTGTTCTTTCCATAGTGCCTCCTAGAACATTTGTTCTATACATATTCTATACCATACAGATATTAATGTCAAGTGTAAAATTATGGTTTTTGTGTCGAATTAAAATCCTTGAAAATATATCACAAATATGCTATAATGACAAAAAAGGAGGTAATAACCATGGCAATGACATACGAATCACTGGTGGAGGCTACCAGGGACAGATTTTATCCTATCGACGTATCTACTGTTCAGGGCACAATGGCTTTTCAAATCAATATCGAGGGTAAAAGCGGCAACGGCATCTTTTATATCGAGATTAAGGATGGTAAGGTAAGCGTTGAACCTTATGAATACTATGACAGAAATGCTATTATTCATATCAACGGCACCAACTGGCTCAAGCTCATCAACAACAAGCTTGACCCGGTAATCGCATTTACTACCGGCAAAATCAAGGTAGACGGCGATGTTGGCGCAGCACTCGAAATGATTAAGTTCTTGAAGTAAATACATAAGAAATTCCCCGGTGAG
>JBJEPK010000075.1:0-5592 GCA_051881195.1 Eubacterium sp.
CTCCGTCTAGCTTTATGCCGAATTGTCCGTTAAGCGCTGTGGTAAAGTTTTTTGTATGGATTATCAGGGGCACGCCATTGATGATTCAGCTGTTGATTATCTACTACGGACCGGGATTGATTATGCACACCCCGGTATGGAATGGCGGCGAGGATGGACGCTTTACTGCTTCGGCTGTGGCGTTTATCATTAACTACGCTTGTTATTTTAGCGAGATTTATCGTGGCGGTATTGAGGGCATCCCCAAGGGACAGACCGAGGCGGGCCTTGTGCTTGGTATGACCAAGTCCCAGATTTTCTTTAAGGTTACATTACTCCAGATGGTAAAGAGAATTATGCCGCCTATGAGCAACGAGATTATCACATTGGTAAAGGATACATCCCTTGCCAGAATTATTGCGTTGCAGGAGGTTATTTGGGCAGGACAGGCATTTCTCAAGGGTTCACAGGGTATCTCCGGTCAGGTTTGGCCTCTGTTCTTTACTGCAATTTATTATTTGCTGTTTACCGGCGTTTTGACAGTTGTTCTTCGTAAGATAGAGAAAAAGCTGTCATATTTCCAGTCCTAGGAGGTGTAGTCAATGTCATTGTTAGAAGTAAAAGATATAAAAAAGAGCTTTGGCAAAACATCTGTACTAAAGGGTATTGATTTTACACTGGAAAAGGGAGAGGTTATGTCCATTATCGGCTCATCCGGTTCAGGCAAGACCACTTTGCTTAGGTGTATCAATTTTTTGGAATTTGCTGATAACGGCACAATCAATATCAACGGCGAATGTATATATGATGGCCAAATTGACAAAAACCATAAGGAAAAGGACTTGAGAAATAAAAGACTGCATTTCGGTCTTGTGTTCCAGGATTTCAATTTGTTCCCCCAGTATAGCGTATTGCAAAATCTTATGCTGGCACCGTCGCTGCTGGATATGGGTACAAAGCAGGAGCTGGAGGCTCGTGCCCTGGAAATTATCGAGCGAGTCGGCTTGTCGGACAAAAAGGATGTGTATCCATGTATGCTCTCCGGTGGCCAAAAGCAGCGTGTAGCCATTGCAAGAGCACTTATGCTCAACCCGGATATTCTGTGCTTTGACGAGCCTACATCTGCCCTTGACCCGGAGCTTACCGGCGAGGTGCTCAAGGTCATCAAATCCCTCAAGGACGAGGGCAGCACTATGATTGTTGTTACTCACGAGATGGAATTTGCCAAGAATGTGTCCGACAAGATTATGTTTATGGCAGACGGCGTTGTGGAGGAAATTGGCTCGCCGGAGCAGATTTTTGATAACCCAGTAAGCGAAAAAACAAAGAGCTTTCTTGCAAATTCGTTAGAAAGATTTTAGTACTATGCGGTGTCGGATGGCATAATGTAAAAAGGATTGTTCATTACTGAGCAATCCTTTTTTTCTTGTCGTTATTCTTTTTTGTAGTGGCTTTTGTGGTTGTTGTGGTAGTTTTAGGCTTTTGGTAATGGCTTTTGGTTTCGTAATTCTTTTTGCCATCTACGGTACGAGTGAGCACATAGTCATCCTCGCCAACCTTTTTTACCTTGATTTTTACATCGCCGACGTGGATTTTCTTTTTTGAATATACGGTGCAGGTTATCTTACCGCCCTTACACACCATGCTGATTTTTATATCGCTGTTCAAATTGTTGCGAAATTGAAAATCCTTGCTGTTCCAGTCCACTGTGGCGTCACCGCCTACCGGCACGTATGATATTGTCAGGGAGTGATTGGTACGGGACACAATCTCCAAATTGGCTCGTAGCACTGCCTGAAATAGGGTACTGCTGACCTGACATATTCCACCGCCAAGCCCGTCAGTCAATTCTCCATTGACGATTACATGAGCCTCCTTGTATCCCGACGTTACTGTGCGTTTGCCAACTGTTTGGTTAAAGGAGAAGGTGTCGCCTTCAGACATCTTTAGGTTATTGATTTTGCTAACGGCATTTGCCATATTTGAGGAGCGAGTCTCATTTTTTGCGTCGTAGTATGTAGAGTATTGCGCCAGTTTGTATGGATAGTCGCCGCTTTTGTCCTTATGCAGAGCAGGATATACCTTTCGGGTACTACTCTCGGCAAAGGTGGTGTTCATGTTCTCTGTGGTGGTAGCGGTTGTAGTAGTTGTTGTGGTTGCGGTAGTCGTAGTTGATTCCTTTTCGCTACTGTTGTCGGACTTGCCGTCCCCACAGCCAACCAGTCCGGCCAGCATAATTACCGCCAGTGATACGGCGATGATTGATTTTTTGCTAAAAGTCATTGGTATTACTTCTTTTCTTTGTATGGTTTCTTTTTTGTTACCCAGCCCTCTTTGTTGACCTGCCTTGCTCTGGCAATGGATAGTGCCCCGGCGGGAATATTGTCAGTGATTGTGGAGCCGGCAGCAATATATGCCTTATCACCTACTTTAACAGGTGCTACAAGATTTGTGTTACAGCCGATGAACGCACCGTCACCGATGGTACAGCGGTCTTTGTTTTTTCCGTCGTAGTTGCAGGTTACCGTGCCGCAGCCAAAGTTAACATCAGCACCAACATCGCTGTCGCCGATATAGGTTAGGTGAGCACTTTTTGAGCCTTCGCCCACAATACTGTTTTTTATCTCAACAAAGTTTCCGATGTGAACGCCCTTTTTTAGTACGCTGTTAGCACGCACCTTTACGAACGGGCCGCAGTCAACACCGTCTTCCACGGTGGAGTCTGTTATCTTGCAGTTGTCCAGCGTTACTCCATCACCAATAGTAGAGTTGTCAATCCAAGTGTTTGGACCGATTACACAGCCGTCGCCGATAACGGTGTTGCCCAGGATGATGGTATTAGGCAGGATACGGGTTGAGTTGCCGATTTTTACATCTCTGCCAATCATAACACCGTCGGTGCAAGGGATGTCAACGCCGTTTATCATGTGAGCGTTGTTGATGTCTTTACGCATAATGTTGTTTAGGTCACCCAACTGTTTTCTGTCATTGGCACCCAGCGTTACCTCCGGATTTTCCACTCGGTATGCTCCCACATTTTTGCCTGCCTTGATGAGTATTTCCAGGCTGTCGGTGATGTAGTATTCGTTTTGTGCATTGTTGTTGGTGATATTGTCCAGTGCATACAATAGGTCTTCACCCTTGAACCAATAAAATCCCGCGTTGGATTCGTTGATTTTCTTTTCTTCTTCGTTGGCGTCCTTGTGTTCGATGATGCGCTCAAGCTTGCCGTTCTCGTCACGCTTAATATGGCCTATACCATTGGTATCCTCCACGATTGCCGACAGCAGAGTGATGGAGTTATTATTGCTCTTGTGGTAGTTGTATGCCTTGCCGAGGGTGTCTGCATTCATCAGCGGACCGTCACCGTTGAGGACAACGATGTCATCATTGATATGCTCTTTGATGAAATTCCTTGCCTGCATCACCGCATGGCCTGTACCCAGCTGAGGCTCCTGCAGTGCTGTGCAAATTCTACTGTCTATTGATTTTACATATTCCTCTACGATTTCGTGCTTGTAGCCTGTAATGACACAAATGTCGCTGATACCAGATTCCTTAACAGACTTGATAACATGGCTTATCATTGGCTCAAAAAGGACTTCACACATTACCTTTGGCGCGTCGCTATTCATTCTGGTGCCTTTGCCCCCGGCCATAATGATTGCACAATTCATATCAATTTCCTCCAGAAATAATAGTAGTTTTTATAATTATGCACTAAAAATTTAAAAATTTCAACATATATTGTAAAAATTAAGAAAAAAGTATTTGTAATTTTTTACATCCTATGTTATACTCTTATAGAATTATTTTGCGATATTGCCGTTTGCGGTAATTTTTGCGGAATAAAACTATCAATAAGTATGTTATTTTTAGGAGGTAACAACAAATGTCAAACAAATGGGTTTACATGTTTGAAGAAGGCGACATGACCATGCGTAACCTGCTTGGTGGTAAGGGTGCTAACCTTGCCGAGATGACTAAGATTGGTCTTCCGGTACCACAGGGCTTTACAGTTACTACTGAGGCTTGTACTCAGTACTATGAGGACGGTCGCAAGATTAACGACGAAATCATGGCTCAGATTATGGACGGCGTTGCAAAGATGGAGGAAATCAACGGCAAAAAGTTCGGTGATAGCACAAATCCGCTTCTCGTTTCTGTTCGTTCAGGTGCCAGAGCATCAATGCCGGGTATGATGGATACCATCCTTAACCTTGGCCTTAACGACGATGTAGTAGCATCTATGATTGCCGGTAACCCGGACCCTGCTTTTGAGCGTTTCGTATATGACTCATACAGAAGATTCATTCAGATGTTCTCCGATGTAGTTATGGAGGTTGGTAAGAAGTATTTTGAGCAGCTTATCGACAAGATGAAGGAAGAAAAGGGCGTAGAGTTCGATGTAGAGCTTACTGCCGCTGACCTTAAGGAGCTTGCTACACAGTTCAAGGCTGAGTACAAGAATCAGCTTGGTGAGGACTTCCCTTCAGACCCTGTACAGCAGCTTAAGCTTGCTGTAGAGGCTGTATTCCGTTCATGGGATAACCCTCGTGCAAATGTATATCGTCGTGACAACGACATCCCTTATTCATGGGGTACTGCAGTTAACGTAATGCCTATGGTATTCGGTAACCTCAACAATCAGTCCGGTACCGGTGTTGCATTTACCCGTGACCCTGCTACCGGCGAGAACAAGCTTATGGGTGAGTTCCTTATTAACGCACAGGGCGAGGATGTAGTTGCCGGTGTTCGTACACCAATGCCAATCGCTCAGATGGAGCAGGAATTCCCGGAGGCTTATGCAGAGTTTATTAAGGTATGTGACATCCTTGAGAATCACTACCACGATATGCAGGACATGGAGTTCACAGTAGAGAACCAGAAGCTCTATATGCTCCAGTGCCGTAACGGTAAGAGAACAGCTCCTGCTGCTCTCCAGATTGCATGTGACCTGGTTGATGAGGGACACAAGACACCTGAAGAGGCTGTTGCTATGATTGACCCTCGTAACCTTGACACACTTCTTCACCCACAGTTCGACGCTGCTGCTCTTAAGGCTGCAACACCAATGGGCAAGGGCCTCGGCGCTTCTCCGGGTGCTGCTTGCGGTAAGGTTGTATTTACTGCTGACGATGCAGTTGCATGGAATGATAAGGGCGAGAAGGTTATTCTTGTTCGTCTTGAGACCTCTCCTGAGGACATCACCGGTATGAAGGCTGCTCAGGGTATCCTTACTGTTCGTGGCGGTATGACATCTCACGCTGCTGTAGTAGCTCGTGGTATGGGTACTTGCTGCGTATCCGGTTGCGGCGACATCAATATGGATGAGGAGAATAAGAAGTTCACACTCGCAGGCAAGACATTTGTTGAGGGTGATTACATTTCTATCGACGGTTCCACAGGTAATATCTACGATGGTATCATTCCTACCGTTGACGCACAGATTGCAGGTACATTCGGCAGAATCATGGGCTGGGCTGATGAGTTCAGAACATTGAAGGTTCGTACAAACGCTGATACTCCTGCTGACGCTAAGAAGGCAAGAGAGCTGGGCGCAGAGGGCATCGGTCTTTGCCGTACAGAGCATATGTTCTTCGAGGGCAACAG
>JBJEPK010000076.1:0-5471 GCA_051881195.1 Eubacterium sp.
TTTCTCTATGAAATATTTTTTATTTTCCTATTGACTTTTTATAGCTGGTCTTTGCTTAATGTTGCTTGTGCTATGGCAGGCAGTATCCTGCCGCCAGATAGATTTGGTACCAGTCGTCATGCTCCAGATTGATTTCTGAGCCGTCGCAAATTTCGTTGATTCTGCTTGGATTCATGGAGCCGCTGATTAGTTGCATTTTGCCGGGCAGCCGCAGAATCCACGCTGTGGCAATACCCGTTGGGGTAGAATTATATTTTTCTGCCATTTCTTCCAGCTTTGCGTTAATCTCCGGGTATTCGGGATTGCCGATAAAGGGTTTTTTGTTGCTCCCTGCCTGGAATGGAGACCAGGTTTGGATGGTAATATTCTTTATACGGCTGTACTCCAGCATTCCGCCGTCGTGCATATAGGACTCGTTGTTTTTCATATTAACATTCAGTCCGCTGGTTACCATACCTGCCTCCATAATGGAGAATTGCATTTGGTTGGTGATAATCGGCTGTTTTACAGCAGTTTTCAGCAGTTCTATTTGGTACAGATTGTGGTTGGATACGCCAAAGTGTGCAACCTTGCCGGCGGTCTGCAAGCTGTCAAAAGCTTCTGCAACCTCCTCCGGCTCCATAAGTACGTCGGGACGGTGGAGCACCAGCACATCAATATGGTCGGTGCACAGTCTTTTCAGCGATTCGTCAACGCATTTGATAATGTAGTCCTTGCCGAAATCGTAGCTTTGGTGCGGTTTGATGGCGCACTTGGTTTGTAGGATAATATTGTCCCTAAACGACGGATGCGCCTTTAGGTATTCGCCAAAAATTCTCTCGCATTCGCCCCTGCCGTAAATATTGGCGTGGTCAAAAAAGTTTATGCCTCGGCTGACAGCGGTTTCCATAATTTCGTCCACGCTGTGCTCGGCCCCTGCCAGTCGCATACAGCCCATGGCTATTCTTGATGCAGGGAGTATTCCTCCGATTTTGATTTGTTCCATAATATTACCTCGCTAATTTTTTCAGATTGTCGGTATTGGCATCAAAAAATTGTTTGTATGCCTTGCAGTAGTTATATGACTCTCTGTTGCGCTTGCAGCCCCCTGCACGGCAGAGGAACAGGTGCTTGCAGGTTTTACATTGGTCAGGCATAGCAAAGGAGTCCTTTATGAACTCCGTCGCCGGCTTGCTGTTACCCATAACGGAAAATTCATCGTCATTAATATTGCCCAGATACCATCGGTCGGTGCAATAAAAATCGCAGGGGTACACACTGCCGTCCCCCTCCACCACAAATTGGTTGGAGCAGGTGCCGTTCATACCGCATTGCTCGGCGTTCCTGCCCTGTGCCAGCAGACAGTAGTTATCCAGCTGGCGAATACTCACGGCCTTGCCCCGGAGAATATCGTTGTAATATACCCTGAATGATGATTGCAGGTAGTCGCTGTAGTCGTCAACGGACATACTGTACTCGTTATCAGCCTCGCCAAAGGGCTTTAGGCAGGGAATGTACTGCAAATGCTCCAGCCCGTTAGCCTTAAAAAAGCGATAACTACGCCTAAAGCTGTTGGCAGTCCTCTTTGTCAGTACCGACAGAATGTTAAAGGGGATATTGTATTTTTTCAGCAATTCTATGCCCTGCATTACGGCGGGATATGACGGCGTGCCGTCGGCAAATTTGCGGTAATCGTTCAGCTCTTCGTCCCCGTCCAGGGACACCCCCACCAAAAATCCGTTGTCCCTGAACAGCCTGCACCATTCGTCATTAATCAGCGTGCCGTTGGTCTGGAGGGCATAGTGTATTTTTGCGCCCTTGGTATTGAGCTCTTTGACTGTGTTTGTGAATTGGCAAAAGAAATCCACGCCCCTCAGCAGCGGCTCCCCACCCTGAAAGGTAAAATATATTCGGTCGTTGCAGTAGGCCAGGGCAGACTCAATTACTCTCTTGGCGGTTTCTGCTGTCATCATACCTTTGTTGTCCACACTGCGGTGCTCTGCCACATCGGCATAAAAGCAGTAGTCGCACCTTAGGTTGCAGGCTGATGATGACGGCTTTAGCATAACGGATATCGGCATTACTTTAACCCCATAATTGCGTTGTATATATTGATGCCGAATACCACCAGCATTACGGCGGTAAATATAATTTTTACCGTTTTGTCGCTGAATTTTTTGTTCAGGGTGCTGCCCAGCAGACCCCCTGCAACAGCAGCAACGATTGCGCACAGTATCAGTGGCAGGTAGTCGGCGTACGGAGCAAATTGATTTTTTGCAAACAGGGTCACCAGATTACTGGTTTGGCAAAAGAATACTATTGCCAGTGAGTACACGGCGCCGTCCTTTACTGCCAGGGAGAACATCAGCAGCAGTACGGTGATATTGATGGGGCCTCCGCCAATACCGAAGAAGGAGTTGAGAGTACCCAGCAACAATCCTGCGCCCACCATTGCCACAGGATTTTTTATATGTAGGGTAAAAGGATTTTTTTGGTTAACATAAAATACGGCAAATGCAACAACAATGATAATCATAATTGCCTGTATTGCCTTTGTTAGGCTGTTGCCGGCTGCGTTTAGTAACAGGGAAAACAGCGAGTTACCGCAAAATCCGCCCACAACGGCACCTACGGCAACGCACAGTACAATCTTTTTGTCCACCTGAGTTTTGGCTATCCTGTGCCTGATTATGGAGCTTATGCTCATTGCCAGTACGGCGCAGGAGCTGATAAAATTGACCACATCAATGGTGGCAAATCCCATACTGTCCAGCACCGGCTTGATGATTACGCCGCCGCCGAATCCGACAATGGCGCCTATGGTACAGGCTATCAGTATGGTTATTGTAGCAATAACGGTTATCATAGCTATTCTCCCCTATACATAAAAGTTCTATTTTATTATACTTTTTACCGGTGCCAAAAGCAATGTTTTTGTGCCAAAAATATTTTACATATTATGACCGCTGTAAGCCCTTGGGTAAAACGGTATTGACACTAACGGGCGGTTGTGCTATATTTTTGTATGTAAGGGAGTAGATGCCACAATAGTGGTGCAATATCAACATCCTGCTTTGCGCTGGTATTGCATTAAATATCGAGACTTATGTATGGCATGGCTGTATGTGAGTGGGTCTTTCAGGTACAGCAATGTATCTGTTTTTTGTTTTGGAGGTATGTATGAAGGAATTTATTGAGTACCTTGACACTGCGATGCCCAATCCCAAGGATGACAATATGGTATTCCGGTTCAAGCGTGACCTGTTGTATAAAATGAATGAGCGCTTTGCCGAGGTTAGCGGCAGGGGCATAGAGAACAGAAAGGTGTTTTGCGACCTGATTATCAGCGAGCACCGGGATTTGGAAAATGAGTATAAGGAGTATTACCTAAAGCAGACTGCCCATTCTCGCAGAAAGCGCAGAGTAATCACCAATGTGGTGGGCTCCATTGCGTATATACTGTTGCTGGTGGTCACCTTTGTTGGGCTTGGCTTGGCTACACACGACTGGGGTCATTTGTGGCTGATTATGGTTGACGGCATTTTGCTGTGGGTGGTATATCTGCTGTATTTGGGAATGTTCGCCGTTTTGAAGCTGAAGCGAATGTTCCACATCATTGCCCGAATATTGCAGGCAGGCGCAGTGGTGGTGCTGTCCGTTGCAGTATTTTTGTTCTGCCTGGTTGTTGTTGATTTCCACGCTGCGTGGGTTATTGTGATATGCGGTATTATCGCCATGTTTGTGGCAGATTTGTTGTTTGTATCCATCAACAAGCACAAGCTGGCTGTTGTATATTATTTGATTTACATTCCCGCCATTGCGGCAATGCTGTTTATCGTACTGGCATATCTGGGTGTACTCACCTGGAGCACCGGCTGGCTGCTGATACCGGCTGGTGTAGTGGTAGATGTGCTGATTATTATCGGCGAGCTGCTGGAGTCAAAGCATTTTGAAAAGGAGATGATGAAGTCATGGCAAGAAAACTAAACGCAGAGCTATGGGACAAGATGCATTATCTCTTTAGGGATTTTAACGACCGTATGGTCCATGTCGAACTACGCTACGATTACAAGATTGATATTGAGGCGCTTAAGACGGTGCTGGTCTGCTTTTTTGAAAAGGCGCCGGTGCTCCACTCCTCCTTTACCGACAACAAAATTCATCCATACTGGACGGTAATGGACTACAAAATTGACGATGTACTCACAGTCAAGGATGTCAGCGAGGAGGATTTGGACGCCGAGATTAACGACTTTCTGGTGAAATATATTCCGCCGGAGGCGTCCATCCAGATGAAGGTGGCTGTATTCAATCACGGGGACAAGTCCGTTCTTTGTGTGGTAGAGAACCACATGTGTATGGACGGCGGCGACCTAAAGTATTTTATGAAAACTCTATGCAACCAGTACACAAGGTTTGTTCGTGACGGCGTCAGCCCTATTGATTTGAGAACCGGCACTCGTTCTTACGAGAGTGTGTACGAGGATTTTTCCGCCTCCGACAAGAGGATGGCCAAGAGCCTGTACAAAAATATCAATACCCCTGATGAGCACGGCTTTCCCTTTACTCCGGACAGTATCAGGGATAAGTCCTTTATCGCCAAGCGCAAGATTAGTGCCCACAAATTTGATTTGATTCGCGCTGCGGGCAAAAAGCAGGGCGCCACCATCAACGATATGATACTGACGGCATACTTTTATGCACTGTACGAGATTGCCGGCTTTGATTGGAGGGAGAGCTGCTCCATATCCTGCGCTATCGACCTGCGCCGTCACCTAAAGGATGTTGACGACCAGGGCGTTACCAACCATACAGCATGGATGCAGTGCAAGATTCCTAATCGGGGCACGGATATTTTTGATACCCTGCAATATGTTGTGCAGTCCTCTGCCGGATTTAAGGAGGACAAGTATATGGGCCTCCACGGACTGCCGCTGCTGTCCTTTGGTTACAAGATTTTGCCACATGCAGCCAGCGAGGAAATTATCAAGATTGGATACGCCAACCCGCTGGTGGCTATGAGTAATATCGGCGTGCTGGAGGTAGAAAAGCTGGCGCTGGACGGTAACGAGCCCACCGACGGCTTTATGAGTGGCGCAGTTAAGTACAAGCCTTATGCACTGCTGTCGGTTACTTCTGTTCGCAAGGAATTGACATTGTCAATGTGCTGTCGCGGTAATGACGAGGACAAGGCACGCATCGAGCGTATGTTTGAGCTTATAGAAAAGAATTTGGATGTCCTTGTAGGTACAATTAACGAATAGTGCATAGAATAGGTCGGTGCTTGCCTTGTGCATAGGGGGCGTATCTCCAACCTTATTCGGCTCCCTTGTGTAAAGGGTGACTCCCCACAGTGTGGGGAGATGTCACGCAGTGACAGAGGGGACGGGCTCCGGTTAGGAGCTGGCAAACCTTTAGGTTTGACTGAGGGATTGTAAAACAAAGGGGTGCAATATACCTTTTATCCCCTCAGTCTCGTCCAAACACATTTC
>JBJEPK010000077.1:0-27541 GCA_051881195.1 Eubacterium sp.
CATTTGAAAATGATTCGATTTATGATTGCCAACGAAACAAATAAAAACAAAAAGCCCCCAATTTATGCAAAATACACAAATCAGGGGCGAAAAATTCTATAAATCGGATAAGAAAAAAATTAAAAATTCATATTATTCCATCCCCATTGATTGGTTCCGGAATACTTAACATACAGCTTGTCAGGTGCAATTCCAAGTATATCATTATAGATTGAACATACCTCTCTGGTCATTTTTTCGCATCCATCATCAGTTGACTGACCAAACACGGCAATGTCAACAAAAGCCATAGGAGAAGAGTTGTCTCCCTTGAAATACATATTACATTCATCCTCAAAGGACAGCATCAACCAGTTCTCACTTTTGCCAAGCAGCCGGATGGCATTGCCCAACCTGGACTTAAGTTCATTCTCCTGCTGAGGGCTGATTTTTACATTAGTATTTGTGTTAATAAAAGGCATAATAATCACTCCAAAATAATTGATATATTCATTATAAATTGTGCCGCATAATCTGTCAATATTTATGCAAAAAACTCTTGACAATCGGTAATAAAATGTATATAATACTGACAATATATTCTAAATGCGTTGACGAGAACAAGGCTAGTGCCGTATTTGTTACAGAGAGCTGTCGGTAGGTGCGAGACAGTACAATAAAGCATTGGTTATCCTCTCTGAGCAGATTTGCCAAATCAATTTGTAGTAGGCGAATACGGTGGCCTCCGTTACGGGATAGTACATATTAGTGTATGAAGTGCATCACATTGTGATGAATAAGAGTGGTACCACGGTAACTCAAGCATTATCGTCTCTTGA
Organism: Eubacterium sp.; assembly: GCA_051881195.1. Lineage (GTDB taxonomy): Bacteria > Bacillota > Clostridia > Oscillospirales > Acutalibacteraceae > Eubacterium_R. Next base: position 819 of record JBJEPK010000077.1, read on the forward strand.
CCCAACAGGGTTAAGAGACTTTTTTATTTACAAATTTACATGAATAGAGGGATAAAATGGAAAACGTAGTAGAAATTCGTTGGCACGGTCGTGGCGGACAGGGTGCCAAGACAGCGGCCCTGCTGCTGGCAGACGTTGCTTTCAAGACCGGCAAGTATGTTCAGGGCTTTCCTGAGTACGGACCGGAGCGTATGGGTGCGCCAATCACTGCCTACAACAGAATAGGCGAAAAAGAGATTAGAGTACACTCCAACATCTACCATCCTGACTATGTAGTAGTTGTTGACTCAGGTCTCCTCAAAACCGTTGATGTAACAAAGGGACTAAGCCCGGACGGTGGTATCATCGTAAACACATCCAAGACCCCGGAGCAAATCAAGGAGTCGCTGGGTGGATACAAAGGAAAGGTATATACCATAGATGCCAAAAAGGTGTCCGTTGCCTGCCTAGGCAAATACTTTCCTAATACGCCGATGCTGGCAGCCATAGTAAAGGTATCTGGCGTTATGGAGTGGGATACCTTCTACAGCGAGATGCAGGCATCATTTGAACATAAGTTTGCATCAAAGCCGGAGGTAATCGAGGGCAATATGAACGCCCTAAAGATGGCATACGAGGAGGTAAAGGAATAATGAAAAGCGACCTTACTAAGCTTGGACTAAAATGCTCTTGGCAGGATTTGACCGAGGGTATGCAAATATATGGCGAAAAGACATCGGAGGAATTTAACACAGGAGAATGGGCAAGTGTTAAGCCTGCAATGGACAATGAAAAGTGTATTAACTGCCTGTTATGTGTACCGGTATGTCCTGACAGTTGTATCACTGTTGTTGACGGTAAGAGAGCACCTCTTGACTACGCACACTGCAAAGGCTGTGGCATTTGTGTAAAGGTATGTCCTGTTGACGCACTGATTATGAAAGGGGTAAAGTAATATGGCAAGAAGAGACAGATTAAGCGGTAACGAGGCTGTGGCAGAAGCACTGCGTCAAATCAATCCCGATGTAATGGCGGCTTTTCCTATTACCCCGTCAACAGAAATTCCACAGTATTTCAGCAAGCTGGTGGCAGACGGCAAGGTGGACAGTGAGTTCATTCCTGTTGAGAGCGAGCACTCTGCAATGTCGGCAGTTATCGGCTCACAGGCAGCCGGCGCAAGAAGTGTTACTGCTACATCATCAGCAGGCCTTGCACTTATGTGGGAGGAGCTGTACTTGGCAGCCAGCAACAGACTGCCATGTGTACTGACCTTAGTTAACAGAGCCCTATCCGGACCTATCAATATTAACTGCGACCACTCCGACTCAATGGGTGCACGAGATGCCGGCTGGATACAAATATATGCTGAGAACAACCAGGAAGTATATGACAATCTGTGCATGGCATATCCTATCGCCGAGCATAAGGATGTAAAGCTGCCTATTATGATTTGCCAGGACGGATTCATCACCTCCCACGCAGTGGAGAACATTGTTCTTAACGAGGACGAAGAAGTTAAAGAATTAGTGGGCGAATACAATCCCGAAAACTATTTGCTCAATTCCGAATGTCCAATGGCTGTGGGACCGTATAGCGTTACCAACTATTATTTTGAGGCAAAGAGAGCACAGGCCGAGGCACTGAAGAACGCAAAACAGGTTGTACTGGATGTTGCAAAAAAATATGAAGAAATTACAGGCCGTAAGTACGGACTCTTTGAGGAATACCGTATGGAGGACGCCGAATTGGCAGTAGTTATTATCGGCTCGGCAGCCGGCACCACAAAGGAGGCTGTTGACCAGCTTCGTAATGAAGGCGTCAAGGCAGGACTCATTAAGATTCGCCTTTTCCGTCCATTCCCTGCCGAAGAAATTGCCATGGCACTCAAGGGAGTTAAAGCTGTTGCACTCATGGACAGGACAGAGTCCTACAATGATCAATGCGGACCAATCGGCGCAGAGGTTACCACAGCGTTGTACAGAGCAGGTGCAGACGCACTGGCTATCAACTATGTATACGGTCTTGGTGGCAGGGATGTTAGAGTAGATGATATGAAGGGCATTTACGCCGACCTGCAAGAGGCTGTTAACCTTGGTAAGGTAGAAAACCCATACAGATATATGGGCGTCAGAGAATAGGAGGTGCAAGAATATGTACAATTTCAAAGAATATGTAGCAAGAGAAGATAGACTTGCACCGGGTCACAGAATGTGTGCCGGCTGTGGCGGTACAATCACAGTAAGGAATGTACTCAAGGCAATCAAGCCGGGCGACCATGCAGTTGTGGGCAACGCTACAGGATGTCTTGAGGTATCCACATTTATGTACCCATACACAGCGTACAAGGATTCATATATCCACAACGCATTTGAGAATGCAGGCGCAACTATGTCAGGTGTAGAGGGTGCATACAACGCACTTCGACGCAAGGGCAAAATCGACGACACATTCAAGTTCATTACCTTTGGTGGTGACGGTGGTACATACGACATCGGTTTTCAGTCACTATCCGGTGCTATGGAGAGAGGTCACGATATGGTATATGTGTGTTACGATAACGGCGCATATATGAACACAGGTATCCAACGTAGTTCGGCAACACCAATGTTTGCCGACACAACCACAACTCCTGTTGGCAGAGAGTCAAATGGTAAAATTCAGTACAAAAAGGATTTGGCAGCTATAATTGCAGAGCACCAAATCCCCTATGTGGCACAGACTACCTTTGTACAGAATTTTCGTGATTTGCACAAAAAGAGCGAAAAAGCAATCTACACACCGGGCGCTGCTTTTCTTAATGTTATGTCCCCTTGTCCTCGCGGCTGGAGATACCCTACTTATGATATTATGGATATTTGCAAGCTGGCAGTAGAAACAAGGTACTGGCCTTTGTTCGAGGTAATTGACGGCAGATGGATACTCAACTATCAGCCAAAAAGCTATGTTCCGATTGAGGAATGGTTGATTAAGCAAGGAAGATTTAAGCACTTATTTAAGCCTGAAAACGAATGGATGATTGCCGAGTTCCAAAAGGAAGTTGACCGTAGATGGCAACAGCTTTTGGATAGATGCGACGAGGTTCGCGGGGCATAGATAATCACAAGAAGCAGTGGATGATTCCATTGCTTCTTTTGTGATATTTTTCGCTTGACAAGAACAAAGTATGTGTTAAAATCAAAATTAGAAAGGTTGATGATACTATGAATATATGGCACGATATATCCCCAAAAAGAATAAAAAAAGACAGGTTTTATGCCGTAATTGAGATTTCCAAGGGTGGCAAAAACAAGTATGAGTTGGACAAAGAAACCGGAATGCTTAAGCTGGACAGAGTTCTTTTTACCTCCACCCACTACCCTGCCAACTACGGCTTTATCCCCCGTACATACGCCAGCGACAACGACCCGTTGGATGTGTTGGTACTGTGCAGTGAGCAAATCAGACCTATGACCATAGTTGAGTGCAAGCCAATCGGTGTGCTGATTATGGAAGACGGCGGCGCCCAGGATGAAAAGATTATTGCCGTACCGGTAAACGACCCTAACTATAATGGATACAATAATATTGACCAACTGCCCACACATAGGTTTGATGAAATCAAGCACTTCTTCGAGGTATATAAAACTCTTGAGCATGATAAGGCAACCTCTGTAACTGAGGTTAAACCAAGAGAGGATGCAGAACGCATTATCCAAAGCTGTATTGACAGTTATATCGAGAATTTTCAGCGATAAGAACAAAAGTCTCCTCATTTTTTGAGGAGATTTTTGTTTACAACACTATTAATTGTTTTGTGATAGTAGATAGGTTTTCTCTGCCATGTGGGGAAAGATAACACACGTCCTCAATACGGATGCCAAACTTGTTTGGAATATATATTCCCGGCTCAATGGAGGTAACATTACCCACCTCATAAACATCCTTGCTTCTGGGGGATGCGTTATATCCCTCGTGAATTTCCAAACCAACTCCGTGACCAAGACCGTGTCTAAAATAGCAAGCCATACCCTGAGCATCCAGTACGTCGTAGGCTGCTTTGTACATATCGGCACATGGCGCTCCTGCGTTAAGGGACTTGATACCGGCCAACTGGGCATCCAACACAAGATTGTACATTTTTTTCATCTCGTCGGTTGCGTGACCCACTGCCACAGTGCGAGTCATATCGGAGTGGTAACCCTTGTATGTTGCGCCAAAATCGAATAGCACAAAATCCCCGTCCTGCACAATAGCATTGCCCGGCACACCATGGGGCATTGAGGTATTGGCTCCGGTGAGCAGGATTGTATCAAAGGAAATTCCCTCACTGCCCTGCAGTGCCATAAGGTACTCAAAATAAGCTGCCAGTTCCCTTTCGGTTTTGCCGGGTTTTACATGATTAAGCAGCTCCAAAAATGCCTTTTCGGCGATGGCATTTGCCTTTTTCATATATAAAACTTCTTCAGGTTCTTTGACATTTCGACAGAGCATAAGAGCATTACCAAAAGATACAAGACAAACATCCTCAAGCACTGTCTTTAATTGCTCATATTGAGAAAGAAGAACAGTGTCGCCCTCATAAGCAAGCGTATTTGCATTATGCTCCACCACAAGGTCAGCAACGTGGTCAAATAACGGTGCCTGAATTTCAAACACCTCCAACCCTGTATCAATGCTATGAGCTTGTGCCGTCTCGGTATATCGCGAGTCCACAAGATGATAGGCGTCCCCATTGCTAAACACAACTACAGCGCCCTCGCTGGGAGAGAATCCGCAGAGATAATGCATATTTGCCTCATTAAGCAAAAGCATACAATCTGCCTGCAAATCGGTAAGTATATCAACGCATTTTGCTATATTATTCATGTTATCACCTCGATATTATTATAATCAAAAATTATTTGCTGTCAATTCGTTGACAATGGGTGTTAATTGTGGTAGTTTTATCTTAACAAAATTGTGAGGTAAAAATATGGAAAAATACTTAATTAATCCTAACCAAAAAATAGCCACAATCAACAAGAATATATACGGTCATTTCAGCGAGCATCTGGGCAGATGTATATATGACGGTATATATGTTGGCGAAAATTCTTCCATTCCCAACAAAAACGGTATGAGATGCGACGTAGTGGATGCCCTAAAGGAGATGGGGTTACCCGTACTGCGCTGGCCGGGTGGCTGTTTTGCTGACGAATATCACTGGAAGGACGGTATCGGCCCAAAAGAAAGCAGAAAAAAGATGATTAACACCCACTGGGGCGGCGTCCTTGAGGACAATAGTTTTGGTACTCACGAGTACTTTGAACTATGCGAACAAATAGGCTGCGATACATATATCAACGGCAATGTAGGCTCCGGCACAGTGCAGGAAATGAGCGAATGGGTAGAGTATATGACATTCGACGGCGTATCACCCATGGCCGATTTACGCAAGCAAAACGGCAGAGAAAAGCCATGGAAGGTTGATTACTTTGGAGTGGGCAACGAGAGTTGGGGTTGCGGAGGTAACATGGACCCTGAGTATTACGGCTGCCTGTTCAAGAGATACAACACATATTGCCGTGACTACAAGCAGGGCGAACACATTCAGCGAATTGCCTGCGGTCCAAACTCCGGTGACTACCACTGGACCAGAGAGGTAATGGACAAGGTTAAGCACCATGCTAACGGCATATCGCTGCACTACTACACTGTTCCAACAGGAAACTGGGGTCACAAAGGCTCTGCCACCCGGTTTGACAAAAACGAATATGACTCCACAATATGCAAAGCATACTTTATGGATGAGCTAATTACAAATCACCTGGCAGTAATGGACAGCGTTAATCCACAAAAGTGGGTAAAACTGATTGTTGACGAATGGGGCACTTGGTATGATGTTGAGCCGGGCACAAATCCGGGATTCCTGTACCAGCAGAGTACAATGCGTGACGCTATCGTTGCCGGCGTTACTCTCAATATATTCAACAAGCACGCTGACAGAGTCACTATGGCAAACATTGCACAGACAGTAAATGTACTGCAATCAGTTATTCTAACTGAGGGCGACAAAATGGTTAAGACTCCTACATATCACGTATTCAAGATGTACAAGGAACACCAAAACAACACCCTCATTGGCTCATACTTAACCACCGACAGCCTGAATAGTAAGAATGACAACAAGGACTTTCCACAGCTGAACGAGTCTGCATCCATTGATGAAAATGGAGTTATATACAGCACAATCACCAACAGTTCATCCCAAAAGAGCGCAAAGATTAAGTGCCAGGTTGCAGACCGAAAGGTGAAGAGTATAAAGGCAACCATCATCACCGGTGAGTGCCATGATAAGAACGACTTTGACAATTCCAATGTAGTAGAGATAAAAGAATTCACTGACTTTAGGCAACTGAAGGACGGATTCACTACCACAATTCCGGCTTGCAGTGTTGTTAAGTTCGTAATCGAATAATGAACGAATGTAAGAGGTGTCTGCTTTTGGAAGCGGGAGACAAGGTTACACACGGCGATATTATGCTGCAATTGTCATTGGTTGACAAGGGAAATCGTGCAGATACACAATTGTATAATCACCGATTGAATCTATGTCAAAGCTGTGACCAATTGTTATCCGGCATCTGCCGAAAATGTGGATGCTATGTGGAATATCGTGCCGGCATATTGAATAACCACTGCCCCAACGCAGATAATACAAAATGGTAAAAAAGTATAATGTTGTAAAAAAAGGCTAATGGATGACATTAGTCTTTTTTACATAAACAAAGAATATTATACGATAGGTGATAATATGAAAATTAATCCATACCAGCGTGCGGACGCCGTATCTTATGCAAAGGAATGGGCACTTAGAAGAAACCCCGATTACTACAATTTTGACGGCATTGGAGGAGATTGCACTAACTTTGCATCACAATGCTTGTTAGCCGGTTGCAAAATAATGAATTATACAAAAGATACCGGCTGGTACTACAACTCAATTAATGACAGAGCACCGGCATGGTCAAGTGCAGAATATTTTAGAAAGTTTTTGCTAACCAACAGTGACATAGGTCCATTCGCAACACATATTGCTGTCAATAAAGTAGAAATAGGTGATTTTATATCACTATTCAACGGTATTGAATACTATCATACCCTGATTGTAGCAGACACTTCCGGCAGAATACCACTGGTATGTGCACATACCGACGACTCGTATATGCGAAGATTGGATACATACTCACCCACTTCTTTTGATGCAATACATATTTTGGGAGTAATCACACATTCTTAATAAAATATAACCGGGAATCACTTTTTGTGTGAATCCCGGCTTATTTTTTACTTATGCAGTTATATTCCCGGTTAAATATCGAATACTTGTGAGATGGCAAAACATTCTAAATACTAAACGTCTCAAAAACAATATGAGAGGAAGGCTGATCCTCGTAGAGGATGCCTATGGTATGGTCGTCAATAGGAGCCATACAGGAATATGCAAAAAATCCGTCGTTAACAGAAATCGCAGCATTTTTGTCCCACTTGATACCCTTAAAATTACCCTTTTTGTCATAATCGAATGTACCAATATTGATTACGCCCTTTTCCCTCTGCTTTGCGCCGGGGGCAGAAACATACACCTTGTCGCCGATTGCAATAGCATTCTTTTGGCAATGAGGTGCACGAAAAGCAGCCGACTTGGATTTTGTCCACACGATACCGTTGTTGGTGGAAATTGAAGTTGTCACTTTTTTATAACCCTTCTCGCGACTAAAGGCAACTAACTCGCCGTTGGGAGCCTCAACAGGCACCCATTCGCCCTTACCTGCTGCATAAGGCACAGTGGAGTTGCGATGGAAGGTGTGGCCATTGTCGTCGGAATATATACATACAGTACCCTTCATGGTATAGAGTGGAAAAATCATTCTGCCATTCTTGGTGGTGGCTGCCGTACCCGGTGCAATAGCAAAGAATGGACCGTCAACAGCAGGATTAAGCACCTGGCCTGTGATGTCAACAGGGTCACTCCATGTCTCGCCCTTGTCGGATGAACGAAGCATGAATACATAACTACGCTTAGGCGTCTTGAGTGGAGCGCCAAAGGTAGTAGTAATACCGTCGCTATCCGACCTGCCTATAGCACCGTTGAGATAAATATTACCCACATACTCGCCGTCCTTATTGAGTATGCCCTTGGCAAAGTTGCAGGTATATGGAGTTTTGGATTTGCTACTGTCAAGAACGGTGCCGTCACTGAGAACGATATAATGGTTGCCGTCCCTGTCGTATATCAGCGGACATACCATACCGTCAAACTTGGTGTATGCAGTCTTGGCCTCCAGCATTTTCTTATTATGGATACCCTTGGACTCAGGGAAATATGTAACCAACAGCACTATATCTCCGTTGGGTGCAACCCCCATACATGGGTCGATATAAAACGCTGAGGCTGTGTTGTCAGTACTGTCGCTGATTACTCTGGCAGGTGGAGAAGCAATAGTCTTGATGTCGCTCCAGGTCTTGCCGCCGTCATTGCTGGTTCGTACAGCAATCTCAATAAACCCCCAGTCAGCGCCGGTAGCAGCCTTGTCGATGGCAGCAACCAAGGTTCCGCCTGCGTTAACCAAGCTGGGAATACGAAAGGCAGAACCGCCGTTTGAGGCATTACTCTCCTTGATAAACTCCTTTGCTAAGTATTTAGGATTATTACCACAAAATATAGTCTGCTTGTTAGACATAAAATCACTCCTTAGATAAATACAACTATATTATAGCACTATAAAACGGGTGATACAATAGATTATTTTGGCTCTTTCATAGTCAGGGAGATTCTGTTTTTTTTGGTATCCACGCTGATAACCCAAACAGTGACGATGTCCCCTACCTTGAGCACATCGGAGGGGTGCTTGATAAACTTGTTTGTAATTTGGCTGATATGCACAAGTCCGTCCTGATGTACGCCAATATCAACAAATGCGCCGAAATCAATTACATTACGAACAGTGCCTTTTAGTTCCATACCTGCTTTCAGGTCATCAATACTCATAACATCGGTGCGAAGCAATGGCTGGGGCAATTCGTCACGAGGGTCCCTGCCAGGCTTGGACAGTTCGTTCACAATATCAATTAGTGTGGGTTCACCAATATCTAATCTCTGTGCCAAAGCACCGGTGCCCACTGTCCTAACCTGTTCTTGTAATTTGGCAACATTTCCCTTGCGAATATCGGCATCGGTGATGGAGCAAACCTTGAGCAATTCCTTAGCAGCAGAATAGCTTTCAGGATGGACGGCAGTATTGTCCAGCACATTGCTACTCTCTGCAACACGGAGAAATCCGGCACACTGCTCAAAGGCTTTGGGTCCCAACTTAGGTACTTTTTTCAACTCTGAACGAGAGCTGAAATGACCGTTTGACTCCCGATAATCCACAATATTTTTTGCGATGGATGAATTAATACCTGCCACACGGGATAACAGTTGAGGTGAGGCAGTATTTAGGTCAACGCCTACGGAGTTAACGCAGGACTCAACAACACCGTCAAGAGCTACCGATAGCTCCTTTTGGGGCATATCGTGCTGGTACTGGCCAACGCCAATTGCCTTTGGGTCAATCTTGACAAGCTCTGCCAATGGGTCCTGCAATCTGCGGGCAATACTCACAGCACTACGCAGACTAACATCAAACTGTGGGAACTCCTGCGCTGCCAATTTTGAGGCACTGTAAACAGATGCTCCTGCCTCACTGACAACCATATACGATATGCCACAATCAAGTTCCCGTATAACATCAGCGGCAAACACCTCTGTCTCATGAGAAGCTGTACCGTTGCCTATAGCAATCATGGTGACATTGTGCTTCTTAATCAGGTTGGTGACTATTCTTTTTGCCTCATCAATCTTGTTGTGGGGCGGTACAGGGTAAATCACACCGGTATCCAGTACCTTGCCGGTAGCATCAACGACAGCAACCTTACATCCGGTACGATAGCCGGGGTCAAGACCCATGGTTACCCTACCCTTTACCGGTGGCTGCATCAACAGTTGACGAGTGTTCTCACCAAACACCTTGATTGAACTGCCACAGGCAGAGTCCGTCAGCTCGTTGCGTATCTCACGCTCAATGGACGGAAAAATAAGACGGGAAAAACTGTCATCAATTGCCATAACAACCTGGTCGGTGGCAGAAGTATTGTTTTTGCAATGAATATTGCACAACAAATCGGTGGCAATAGTTTTGTCAAAAGAGATTGCTACCTTGAGCTTGCCCTCTTTTTCGCCGCGATTGACAGCCAAAACTCTATGGCCGGCAATGGACTTGACCGCCTCGCTGTAATCGGCATACATCTCATACGGGCCCAAATCCTCGTCATTAGCCTTGGACACAATAATGCCGTGATTCTTAACAGCATAGCGGATGACCTTACGACCCTGTGGGTCATCTGACACCAGCTCGGCAATAATATCCCTGGCGCCCTGCAATGCAGATTCAACATCGGGCACATCATCGGTAATGTAATCCTGCGCAAGAATTGTAGGCGCCGGTGTACCTTTTTGCTGGGCGTAAATTGCATCTGCAAGGGGTTGTAAGCCCAACGCCTTTGCCACGGACGCTCTTGTTTTGCGTTTAGGACGGAAGGGACGGTATATATCCTCTAATTCGGAAAGAATCTTAGCAGCTTGTATGGACTGCATAATATCCTCGGTCATCATACCCTGTTCTGTTATGGAGGCAATAACCTTTTCTTTTTGTTCCTCCAGGGAACGAAGATAAACCAGTCTGTCATACATCTCACGAAGTAACTGGTCGTCCAGGCAGCCGGTAGCCTCCTTGCGATAACGGGCAATAAACGGTATTGTATTGCCGGCGTCTATAAGCTCCAGGGTATTCTTGACCTGCCAAGGTTTGAGTGAAAATTCCTGCTCCAATTGTCTACTAATATCCATATATATTTCCTTTGCAAATTGATAATACCAGTTTACCAAAAATCAGGCTCAAAATCAACACGATAAATAATTATTGACTTTGTATCATACGATGAATTATTACTTAACCAAAAACATATTAAGTACTAATATGGTTAAACTATAATATAGAAATGAGGAAAGATTATGTGTGGAATAATAGGATACACAGGATATAGCCAAGCAAGGGATATACTGATAAAGGGTCTAAAAACACTGGAATACAGAGGCTACGACAGTGCCGGAATTGCCGTGTACCACCCTAACTACAAAGAGGTACTGATTACAAAATGCAGCGGAAGAGTAGATAACCTGGATAATAAGACAAAGGAAGTACGAGGAACAGCAGGTATTGGCCACACACGATGGGCAACCCATGGTAGAGTAAGCGACGCCAATTCCCACCCCCACAAATTCGGTGATGTGACACTGGTACACAACGGTATAATAGAGAACTATGCTGCAATAGCCAACCAAATTGGCGTTGCAGGCAAGCTAAAAAGCCAAACTGACAGCGAGGTAGTGGCTGCACTAATAGACAGATACTATGACGGCAGCAATCCAAAACGAGCCATAATAGACGCAGTTAAGGAGATTACCGGTACTTTTGCCCTGGGAATTATGTTTGACGACAAGCCAAATACAATATATGCTGTAAGGAATGTGAGTCCAATAGTATGCTGTGCCAATGATAACGGCACTTACATTGCCAGTGATATACTGGCTATCGGCGAATATAGTGAAAAATACTTTGTACTGCCTGAATTTTCTGTGGCAGAAATTAGTGCTCAGGGAATATTTGTTGAAGATTTTAAAGGCAACAAAATTGAGCCTAAAATATTGACCCTTGACTGGAACATCAAGAACAGTGGCAAGTGTGGATACCCGTTCTATATGGAAAAAGAAATTATGGAACAGCCACAGGTTATTAATAAGACCATTGATAGTCGCATAAAGGATAATCTTCCCACATTTGAATATGATACGGTAAATGAGGATATATTTGTAGATTGTGACAACATAACGGTGATTGCCTGCGGCACAGCTATGCACGCCGGATTAATAGGAAAGCACCTGATAGAAAAAATCTGTCAGGTACCTGTAACTGTAAATATGGCCAGTGAATATATGTACAGCCGGCCCATTGTCAACAAAAAGACACTGGTAATATGTGTATCCCAAAGCGGCGAGACAATCGACACCTTGGAGGCTCTAAAGTATGCCAAAGCAAAGGGTGCTATGACCCTGTCAATAGTCAATGTTAGAGGCTCCACCATAGCCGGAGAGAGTGAAAATGTAATATACACCAACGCAGGTCCGGAGATAGCAGTAGCATCAACAAAAGCATATACTACACAGGTTGCAGTCTTTTACCTTATCACAGCAAGAATGGCTTATCTGCGTGGTATGTTAAGCAGAGGCGATGTCACTAAATTCATTGGGCAACTACAACAGATACCCTCTGCTGTAGATGATGTACTGCAGAGACGAAAGGATATACACCTGCTATCCAAAAATCTGCTGACAGCAGAACACACATTTATGATAGGGCGCGGTATTGACTACCCCACTCTGCTGGAGGCATCGCTAAAGTTAAAGGAAATATCATACATTCACTCAGAGGCCTTTGCGTCAGGTGAATTAAAGCACGGCACAATCGCATTGATTACCGACAGCACGCCGGTAATAGCGTTACTGACCCAGAAACACCTGGTCAGCAAGCAGATGTCCAATATACGGGAAGTGCAATCCCGTGGCGCAAGAACAATAACCTTTGTTCGCGAATCCCTTATTTCTAAAGACATCAATTGCGATTTTGCACTGCCGGACATAGAGGATGATTTTATGCCCATACCGTCTGTCACAGCAATGCAATTACTGGCATACTATGTATCCTCTGACAAAGGGTTGGATGTGGATAAGCCACGCAATCTTGCAAAAGTTGTTACAGTTGAATAAATCAAATAAATGGAAAAACCTCTCGAAAAGTATCGAGAGGTTTTTGTGTAGTTATTCTGTACGCAGAGCCTCAACAGGGTCCTTGTCAGCGGCTTTGTTGGCAGGCATAAGACCTGAAATTATGGTAAGTCCAACAGAGATTACCACCAGGATTATACCTCCTGCCAACGGCAGGTTTGACGCCACCTTTACGGACAACAAGGCATTGAGTATCAGGTTGATAGGAATGTTCAGTATTACCGTTAATCCTATACCCAAAGCACCCGCCACAAGACCGATAATAAAGGTCTCGGCGTTAAATACGCGCCTAATATCCTTTTTGCTGGCACCGATTGCACGAAGAATACCAATCTCCTTTGTACGCTCAAGAACCGATACATAAGTGATGACACCAATCATAATTGAAGATACTACTAATGAAATAGCAACAAAGCAAATCAGTACATAAGTTACAATATCAATTATGCGGGTTACAGTAGTCATAAGGATACCAACAGTATCGGTATATACAATCTTCTTATCCTCGTCAACAGAGTCATTATATTCCTTTATCATATCTGTGAGCTTTGCTTTAGCATCAAAATTGATAGGATAAATAGAAATCATAGATGGATCGTCAACATTGCTATAGCCCAGCTTCTTGAGAGCGGATTCCTGAGTGTTGTCGGAAGAAATGGAATCAATATACGCTTTCTTGATAGCATTCTTTTGGTCCTTGTTGAGGAACATGGCATAAGTCTTCATATCGGCCATATTGATTTCCATTGTAGCTAACTCACCAATATCCATATCGCCGGTCATCTTTTCGATAATATTGGAAAAAGCACTAAGGTCAAGCTTGTTCATATCAATCTTGTTCCAGTCAATTTTGTCAAGATTAACATCATCAACTGTCATATCAACAAACTGCTTGCCGGTGGTTACATCTTTTTTAGTGTTCTTAAGCTGCTCTTGTACGACCTTGGAATTGGTTACACCTTTGATTGCATAGTCCATAAGAGACTTCTTGTAGCCGATACCGCCGGTGGTAGAGATAACGGTTGTGCCATCTGCAGGTTTAATAATACCTACTACCTTGAGCTGCAAGCCGTTATCTACAAGCTTTTTCATATATGTGCCGTTGTTACCCATATAGTCATAAAGCTTAGTCTTTTTGTTATAGTTATAGTAATCCGAGTTTAGTACCAGCTTCATATTAAGGTTCATAAGCTCATCATAGGAATAGGACACGTCCTCTGTTTTAAGCTCCTCACCACTGACAAAAGACTGAATCATATCGCTTGACAGCTCGCTGCTGTCCTTGAGTCCCAATGAATACAGAGCATAGTCGGAGATACGATAATCCTTGTCAACCATAATTACAATCTCATCATAATTCTCCGGCAACCTGCCCTCAACTACATCGTACTGCTTTTCGATAAGGGTGTTATCATCGGACAACTGCATCCAAATATCAAGACCCATCATCTGCTCCATAGTATCATTCATGGAGCTGGTGTCCATATATGTGGATGCCATGCTTGTATATTGCTCCATAACAGTGTCCATACCTACATCACTCATAACGGTGCTGGGCTGAATCTGCTTAATACCGTTGGAGGTATCCCCCGAATACACATTGAGTTTGGTGCTGTATGAGTACTTAATATTGGAACAATTCTCCTGAAATTCAGGATGGCTATCAATATATTTTTTAAATCCGGAAAGGTCATTCTCGCTCATAGAGGAGGAAAATGAGTTAATCATTTTGCCCAGAACACCGGAGGAATAAATATATCCTTCTTTTTGGTTAGAGGTATCCATTGCTTCCTCAGAAATACCTACCATAGAATTCATAATTGAAGAAAAGTCGGCAGTCTGTTCTGTAATTTCAATAGGATAGGAGTTAAGAGCCTCAGCCTCAACATTATCAATATAATCATTAATTCCGGTGGACAGGGACAAAATCAATGCGATACCGATGATACCGATACTGCCTGCAAAAGCGGTGATGAAAGTCCTGCCCTTCTTGGTCATAAGATTCCTAAATGATAGGGACAATGCCGTCTTGAAGCTCATTGAGGTCTTGCTGCCATCCTTACTCTTAAGCTTAGGGGCGTCTCCCTCAGGTGCTGTGTATGGATTGCTATCATCAACAATTTTGCCGTCGCTAAGTCTAATGATTCTGTCAGAATATTGTTCTGCAAGCTCCGGGTTATGGGTAACCATAATAATAAGCTTGTTGGCGCTGATGCTCTTGAGAATATCCATAATCTGGATGGATGTCTCGGTGTCCAAAGCACCGGTTGGCTCATCTGCAAGAATAATCTCGGGGTCGTTAACCAACGCACGGGCAATAGCTACTCTTTGCATTTGGCCACCGCTAAGCTGGTTAGGCTTTTTGTTTAGGCTTTCACCAAGACCTACATCCTCCAAAGCCTTCTTAGCCCGTTCGTGCCTCTCCTTCTTCGAAACGCCGGACAATGTGAGCGCAAGCTCAACATTCTCAATAACGGTCTGGTGCATAATGAGATTGTAGCTTTGGAATACAAAGCCAATGGAATGATTGCGGTACTCATCCCAGTCTGTATCAACAAAGGTTTTTGTGCTCTTGCCGCCGATATATAGGTCGCCGCTGGTATATCTGTCCAAACCACCAATAATATTTAATAGAGTGGTCTTACCACAGCCTGAATGTCCCAAAATAGAAACAAACTCGTTCTCACGAAAATCCACGCTAACGCCACATAGCGCATCAACAACTGAGTCGCCGGTATAATACTTTTTTGTAATGTCTTTTAGTTGCAGCATAACAAATATTCCTTTCTGTTAATTCGTATTTTACTAGTTGTATTATATCACAAAAAATACCAATGTCAATACCCTTAATACTTTTTTTACAAAATAGTTAAGACACCCTAAAAACTAGGATGTCTTAACTATAAATTACTATCTTTTTTTACCTTTTTTAGGCTTTTTTTCGGATAATGAATTTTCGACTCTCTGTCTGTCTAGATACCTTTGACGCTCGGTGTCTCTTTCTATCTCCTGTTGCTGAATTGCTTCCTTTTCGTCCATCTTCTTATTCCATAATTTATACCAAAGCAGTATCAATAAAATAAGAATAATCACTGCAGCTGCTATGAGCACTATCTTAAGAAAATTCATAAAGGTATCAAGATTTTGCTTGGCTTTTACCAAAAAGCCCAGACCGGTTTCGCACTTTCTGGTAGGGGTCTCATAATGACCCTGGAATGTATCTACTCTCTCACCATCTTTGTTAAAGTAATAAAACTTGTAAGCGTTGAGAGCCATACTGTCGCTGCCGGGCTTGTAGTCCTTATTCTTTTCCACATACATGGTGACATCGTTGCCGTTGTCCTTAAAAGTAATGGACTTTGGCATAAATGTGTAAAGAAGTTGGCTGGCAACGGCATTTTGGTTGTTGTAAACGTATGCAAGAGTGCCCGATACCGCAGCAATAATAACTGCAAATACTATGCCGAAAATCATCCACTTCTTTTTTGTCTTATCCATAGGTACCTTAGTTACAGTCTTTTTATTTTCTTCCATTATATATACTCCAGATGATATTATTTTTTGTTTTCCATTTCTGCAAGCTTAGCCTTGGCTTTGGCAACTATTTTTGCTTGTTCCTCAGCCTCTCTCTTTTCGTTCTCTATACGAGCTTTTTCGCGCTCGATTTCTTGCTGCTTTTCTTTTTCTTCCTTGGCAGCTTTACGAGCAAGACGCTCAGCCTCAAGAACCTCGTCGCTCTTGGCAGGAGCCTTGGCAACAAGAATATTAACAACGGTTGCAATAACTAACAGAGCCATTGCTACATAATATCCCCAAGCAATCCCGCCGGTTGCATTATAGACCGGTATATCGCCAAAGTTAAAGCCAACCTGATTTTGTGCAGCGTTAATACCTAAAGTAAAAACAACAGCGCTGGCAACCGCACTGAGTACACCCAAAATATCGAATACTACCATTGCCTTTGTTTTCGGTTTCTTTGCTTTGAATATAATAAGGAAAAAAGCAATCACCATAAACAACAGGCACAGCACCATAAGAAGCACTGATATCATAGTATATGTGAGTGTTCCGGCATAGCCCTCATAAGCCATATTGGTAAAATATAAACCGGTATTACCAAAAAAGCTCTTGAACAAATCCAGCAAAGACACATCGCTTGTCATACCAAACAGGTCAATGCCAATACTCCTTGTATCGCTCTTGAGAGTAGCCCAAGGCAAAATATATCCTACAATGGGAACAAAAGACAGGATAATACGAGCAATCCTGAGCTTGGTGCCATATATTGAGTAAGCGACACGATTGAGCGTCTTGTAGAATGAAGTAAACTTTTGTTCAGCTTTTATATTATCTTCCTCAAGCCTTGCCTCCCAATTGAAGTTAGGGATACTAACACCGCATTGTGAACACTCAGCCTTTATTTCGTATATATGTAGCTTTTTGCCACAATTAGGACAGGTACTTGCCATTGGCCCACCTCACACAAAATTATTCCCTATTATTCTATCTTTTTTTTACACCATTGTCAACTAGTATTAAGTTAATAATTTAAAAATTGGTCACCAGTCAAAAAAATGTTGATTATGTCTAAAAACTGTGTTATTATTATAATGATATTTTATTCTGTGTAGTAGTAGCACTAAAGAAATGAGGGAATAATTTGGCCGATTCAGTTGCAATTGACGAAATCACAACCGATGAGCAATCAAGATTGGACAAGCTGGCATATACCAACAAAAGGTACTTATCACCAAAGGAAATTGCAGCATACGTGCTGGTTAACTTTGGCCAAAAGAACTTGAGTCAATTCGTTGATACATTCAAAGAGTTCTTTATGATTCAGTTTCTTAAGCTGAACACAACAGCATACGCCAACATCAACCTGTTTGCCTCCATATACGACGCTGTTGATGATACCATATCCGGTCTTATTATCGACAGAACAAGAACTCGTTGGGGCCGTATCAGACCATTCTTCATTATACCACTGCCGTTGTGGGTTGTGGGTGGATGGATGATGTTCACTGCCCCGGATGGCTTTGGCTCAACACAAAAGGTAGTGTGGGCTGCCGTTGCCATAGTAATATACGGATTGGGTATGAGTTACTTCGGTGCATGGGGACTGATGATATACAATATCACGCCTAATACCAACGAGCGTAACAACCTGATTACCACCACAAAGTTTTTTGAACTGTTCGGCACGTGGCTTCCGTCACTGGTTCCTGTATTGGTAACTATTGTACCAAAGATGACCGACAAAATATCCATGCAGGATATTTACAGTGGATTCGCTAGATTTATGCTGATAATTTCTGCGGCGTTTGCAATATTCGGCGCATTCAATATGCGTGAACGCGTTCCGCTTATGAGCCGTGAAGAGATGAAAGAGACCTCTGTTCTTGAATCCCTAAAAAATATCATCACCAACCGACCTCTGATTGCTGTTATTTTGGCTAATTTCTTCAACTCCTTCAAGGCAGTTGGTGGCTCATCCGAGTCTTACTTTTGGCTTAACAACACCGGCTCCCTAATGAACGCTACCATCTGTGGCCTTTTTACCGGTATTCCAAATTATATTATGGTACCAATCGCTGCCAAGATGGTAAAAAAATGGGGCGCAAGAGCAACATCAATTATTGCGGGTCTGTTCGGCTTCTTTGCATATATGTTGTTGTTCTTCATAGGTTATCACCCGTTTGGCCAGACCTTTGCCGACCACAAGATTCTTAATCTGGCATGGGTAATTTTTGGCTTGACCATCGCCGGCCTTCCTAACAAGATTCTCAATGTCAGCGGACAGATTGTTACCGCCGAGGCTCTGGACTATATGGAATGGAAGCACGGTCTGCGTAATGAGGCACTTGTTACTACAGTACAGGGATACTTTGGCAAATTGGCAACATCTGTTACCGGCTGGTTGTCCGGTATGGTACTGACATGGATTAACTACATACCACTCACCGACTCGCTGGGCAACGCTATTCCCCAGACAGACCCAAAGATGCTCAGCGGTATATGGGCAATCTTTTGTATCCTCCCTGCACTTGCTCGTGGACTGTACGGTGTATCATTCATCCTCTACCCTATCCACGGTAAATTGCAGCAGCAGATGATTGTTGAGCTGGCCGACATTCGTGCCGAAAGACTTGCAGAGCAAGAAAAACTTAACGCAGAGGCTGCTATCAACAAAGACTAATGTTACATAATGCCCTTATCATTAATTTGATTCTGACATTGTACAAAGCATAAATAACCGAGAGTGATCTGAGTCGCTCTCGGTTTTGTTGTTATAGAATTTATGGTAATATCTCAAGCCAATAACCATCGGTGTCTTAGGTGAAATATATTCCCATTTTGGGATTTTCAAAGCAGATACTTTATATTCGATGATGAATTTGTTTATTATATCATGCTAATTCCAATAGTGTGAATATCCCTTGTTTTGTAAACTTCGGCTCCTTGTCTCGCCGTCATTTGCTCCAACCAAAAAGCCACTGTGGTTAATGTAGGTTATTTTAATATTATTTCTTTGTATAACTTTAAATCGACTTCAATATATCATCACAATGATACTTTGTCAAGGCGACAAAAGGAATACACAGAAACTTAATGTTGATATTATTGGTAAATAATCGTATAATCAAATTGCAATAATAGAATATACATTGAGGTATTTAAAGTGGATAGCATTATTAAGCAGGAAAATGACATACTTAAAATCAAAGCTGAAAACTTGTATATAAATATTGAGGCATACGGCAGTGGCATAAGGCTTTACGCAACGGTGAACGAAACCGTCAACGACTATATGCCTGTGCTATCTAAAACAAGAAATGAGCAACCGCTGATAGCTATTGAAAACAACCGTGCCGTTATGACTAACAGGAACACGAAAATTGTGTTAGAGTCAAGCAGTACAGGTTTGACTATTGCATTTTACAACAAAAACGAAAAGCTGATTGAGGCGAATATATCCGACTTTGATTTTGAACAAATTGACGATAACGATTACAGGCTCAAAGCAGAATTTACTGTTCCCGAAAACGAAATGCTGTTCGGTATGGGGCAGTATCAAAACGGAAGGTTTGATTTAAAAAATTCAGTTATTCCCCTTTTTCAAGAAAACAAGCAAGTCAGTATTCCCTATGTTATTTCATCAAAGGGCTACGGCTTTTTCTGGCACAATCCGTCAATCGGTGAGGCGAAATTTACAAACGATAAAATGATTTGGACTGCCGATTGCACAGAAAAGCTTGACTTTTGGGTAGTTGCCGAGGACACCCCGAAAGAGCTTGTAAGAGAATATTCAAATGTAACAGGCAAGGCTCCCGTTATGCCCGAATATGCAATGGGCTTTTGGCAGAGCAGATTGCGTTACTGGAATCAAAATCAGCTTCTTGAGGTTGCAAGAAAATATAAAAAACTCAATATTCCTCTCGATATAATCGTGTGTGATTTTTACCATTATCCAACCTTGGGCGATATGAAATTTGATGAGGATTTATTCCCAAATCCAAAGGAAATGGTGGACGAGCTGAAGGCTATGGGTACTGAGCTTGTGATTTCATTCTGGCCTCATACCGAGGTTAAAAGCGATACATACCGTGAAATGAAGGAGAAAAATCTCCTTGCCGAAACTGACGGAGATTTGTTCCATTGCGACCTTTTCGGCACTACTGTATTCTTTGATATGAGCAATCCCGAGGCAGTTGATTATGTTTGGAAAAAGTGCAAAAGGAATTATTACGACAACGGAATTCATCTGTTTTGGCTTGACGAAATTGAGCCTACACTTTCAAGGAAATCACCCGAATGTCATAGGCTCAAGGCAGGTAAATACCAAAAAATCGCAAATCTCTATCCTCTCCTTTGTGAAAAAGCATTTTATGACAGTTTGACACAGGAGGGCGAAACCGAGATTGTCAGCCTGTCCCGTTGTGCTTGGGCAGGCAGTCAAAAATACGGCTCACTTGTTTGGTCGGGAGATATTGAAAGTAAATTTGATGTTTTAGCTCGTCAGATAGTCGCAGGTCAGCAAATAGGTATTGCAGGAATACCTTGGTGGAATACGGACATCGGTGGATTTTTCACATCAAATCCGCAATCACTGAAATTCAAAAATCTTTTAATCAGGTGGTTTGAATACGGCACATTTTGCCCTGTAATGCGTCTTCACGGCGACAGAGCCAAGGATTTTATCCCCGAAAAAGCAGACGGAACAAAGCTTCTGTTTTCAGGTCAGCCAAACGAAATTTGGAGCTACGGCAAGCGAGTAGAAAGGATATTGACAAAGTATATCCAAATCCGAAATTCAATAAAGCCCTACACAAAGCAGTTGTTTAAGCAGGCACATACTTACGGAGACCCGATAATAAGAACGCTGTTTTATGAGTTCCCCGATGATGAAAATTGCTGGAGCATCAGTGATGAATATATGTACGGCGCAGATATGCTTGTTGCACCTATCACAGAGCAGTTTTCAACTAAAAGAGAGGTCTATCTGCCAAAGGGTGCAAAATGGCAGAGTGCAATTAACGGCAAAACCTACGAGGGCGGTCAAGCGGTTAAGGTTAACGCAAAGCTTGACCAAATCCCCGTATTCCTACGAAACGGCAGACAATACGATTTAGTAAAGCAAATCGGAAAATAATAATTAATTTCTTTTGTAGCAGAAGTATTATTGAGTTCATCATACTATTATGATATTATTTTATTGACTTTACATAATTATGAGAGGTGTAAAATGAATTTAGTTCCGTATTGGTTAAGACTATTCAATCATAAAATCGACAGCGAAACCTTTGATGGAAATAATCCTGTTGCTTCCGGCGAATTCAAGGGAAGTGACGGGGATTATATTGATTTTTCATTTTCAAATCCCACACAAATAAATGTCATCACACTTTTTGAAAAAGGGATGAATGTAACGGATTATGAAATCTATTGCGAAAAGAACGGAGAATATGAAAGAATCTATCGTCAAAGCCGAATTGATGATTTTCATTTGTGTGCCATTGATGAAGTAACAACAAAAAAGATACGCATAAAGATTTTGAAAACACGCAAAGGCTTTTTCAAAAACATCAAGGCACGCGCCTATCATTTACCGAAAAAGGCAGCTGATTTTAGAACTACTGCTTATGTTGTTACAGACAATTATGAAGATCTTGATACCAACAACCTAAAGCATTATAACAAATTCAACATAATAGGCGGAATTGCCACTGATGAGCAAGGCAATGTTATTCTGCACACTGACAAATTTGAAAAAACGCTGTCACTTATAAGAGACTTTGACAGAAACGCCGATGTGGTTGTTACACTTGCTCCGGAAAAGGACATTGTAAAAACATTTAAAAATCCCCAAACCCCTTATAACATAAAGAAATTCTTGGACAAATATGATTTAAACGGCGTTTCCTTTGACTGGGAATTTCCTAAAAATATGTACGAATGGCGAGTGTTTGACAAATTTATTGTGTCTCTAAAAAAGGTTATCGTCCATAAGACAATCACCCTTGCCCTTGCCTCCTGGTACAAATATAATTTCAGTAAAGAGGCTATAAACAGCATTGATGTGGCTGAAATAATGACTTATGACAATATGCCCCGTGACATCGACGGGCATCATTCTGAATTCTTTAGCGACGGGCCAAATACAATTATACATTTCCTAAAAAGAGGATTCAGTCTATCTCAGCTTGATTTGGGACTTCCCTATTATGCCCGTCCCGTAGACGGAACCGGGTACTGGAGTGACTACAAAAAAGAGGTGGATTTGCTGGATAAATACACCAATATTGTTGATAATGAATTCCGTGATTTGGACTGGAAGCAAAAGGAGATTACTGTAAAAGCAAGATTTTATAACTCATGCCAAATGATTGAAGATAAAACCACATACTGTGTTTATGCCGGTGTTGGGGGTGTTATGGTGTGGGCTCTTAACGCCGATACACCTGAAGCTCATCCGCTGGGTCTGTCAAAAGTGCTGACAAAGGTAAGAAAAAATCGACTCGAACAGTAATATATATAACAACATTCACTACAGCCAAATATCAATTGTAATACTGATTAGGCTAAGTTATTTTCAGTTCATTACATGTGCCTTGCACAGCAGTAATATCAATATTAGAGTTGATAAATAACATTTTTAAATAATCACAAAACCCTTTCTAATGCATAAGATGGATTGCATAATCATATCGCATAAGAAAGGGTTATTTATATGGAAAAATATGTTGTTAATTCA
This sequence comes from Eubacterium sp., assembly GCA_051881195.1. GTDB lineage: Bacteria > Bacillota > Clostridia > Oscillospirales > Acutalibacteraceae > Eubacterium_R. Next base: position 23,957 of record JBJEPK010000077.1, read on the forward strand.
CTGGAACTCCATTTGTTCTTCGCTCGTATTATGAAAGAACATGCTCTGTTTTTAAAGGCGGGATTCACTCCTGTGGATGCCTCATTTGCAAAAAAAGCAGAATTTTATAAAAATGCATTTGAAAGGCTGCTGCTTCGTGCAGTAAAACTTGGAAATGGAGTTGTTGGTTGTAAAGTTCTCAATTCGGGAGAGATTGTAACAGAATTTACTGCTATTGCAGAAAAGCAAACGGAGAGATTTACGGGAATAAGTATCAATAAAGATATTACAGACAAAGAGTTATGCTTAAAATGCACCTGCGACAGTGAGGTCAGCAGAGAAATGCTACGCCAAGTGCAAATGTTTAACAGCGAAGCTCTTCAACTGTTAGACGGATTTATCGCTTTTAAAGAAAGTATTTTGAGAAATGTTTTGAAATGTTGTATGTATACGGTAAACTACCCACTCCTACTTGAACATATTATAAGAGAAGCAAAGCTTTACAGAAAATATGTAAAAATGCTAAAGGAAAATGGCGAGTTAACAGATGAAACAATGGCGCAGACAGAATGCTTTTGGAACAGGATTATGATGGAACACGCAATGTTTATCAGAGGATTGCTTGACCCTTGTGAAACAGAGCTTTTTGACGCTTCCGACAAATTCGCCGACGATTATGCCGAATTGCTAAAGGCATATGACGATGCACATTGCGAAACGATGTCAAAGGATTCATTAGCCGAAACGGAAAAATTCAAAGAGTTCAAAACGGCTGGTGTAAAAGGAATTGAGCAGTGTAAAATACGCAGTGTCATCCTGCCGCTCCTGGCAGACCATGTTCTTCGTGAGGCAAATCACTATATCCGTATTTTGAGTTAATACTACCAATATCATAGAGGGACGGATCTGACATGTTGATAGATGAGAAAATCAACACAACAGACCCTCCCATACATATCAACCCTGTAAAAAATATCAACGACCAATAGCTCAAAATCATATTTCACCATCTGTTCAACAGGTGGTGCTTTTGTTTTGCCCTCGCGAAAAAAACAATTTCTATTATGAGAGTGGTAGAAATTTACAAGGAATTGTTCCCTTGAACTAACGCTCTATACAAGTCCGTAACGACAGGTCATAATAGAAAGGAGTTAATGATGAAAGAGGTTTTTACTGAAATGGATCCAAAGAATATTGAAAGTGAATACCTAAACGGAGTGTATAACGAGATTGCAAATTTACTCGGTGTGGAGTGTGCATTGGTTTTACATTCGACATTTCGAGGGCAACAAATCAATTTTCCCGTAAACTTTTTCACATCCGAATTTATCGGAGAGCAGGTAATAAAGGAATATGACGGACACAATGTCAAACAACTTGCCACCAAATACGGATACAGCGAAAAGTGGATAAGGAAAATGATAAATAATGAGAAAAATAAAAAGGTGTAATAGAGATTTAGTTCTTCAAAATAATTAGGAAAAAATATTGAAGCCATTAAAAATAATTGTTATAATTGAAATAGCAATTAATGAAAAAATAAGAAGTGAATCAATGAATATAACTCATTATTATAATAGATATGGTTATATATGTTGCGAGTAAAAAGGAGACATCTTTAATGAATGACCTTGACAAAAAATCAGAATTACATAGTCCCGAATTAGTGGATGATGAAATGAGTAAGCCTCTTGTTATCTTTAGAACGGAAGCAGATAAATATGGTCGAGATATTACGGCAATGAGTGATTTTTTTGATGGATATGTTCAACAGATGTCGCTAACTTTACGAGAACAGACCGGCCTTGAAATAGTATCCGAACTGCCACTGGCTGATTTGGGAATTATAAATGATGTTGTTCATCAAGCAGATATTATCATAAACGGAAAAATAACTCTCATTCCAGATTTTGATAATTTGCCTACTGAAATAAAAATAAAACTTAAAAAAGGGGTATATAAGGTTGGTAATTCAAAACAAGTGGATGGAAACCTAAGAGCTGTTATTTTAGATGAAAATGATGTGCGAATAAAAGATGTTACATTGAAGAAAGTCTTAAATAATCCTGGCAATATTGAAACCGCAAGAAGTATCGGAAATCAAATGCAGATGCGCCAAATTTATGCCAAATTAGCAGATATTCAAGAGTTCCAAACATATCAACTTGAAAAGGATAGGGACCGTGATATTATAGTTCCATTTTTGGATGCTAGGTCATTGATTTTAGAGGCAGAAACTAAAGAATCTGAAAAGGAAAAAAATCAGTTGCTAAAAGAGGCTGATGGAAAAATCAGAACCGCTCTTAATGCAATTTATGTTGATATTGAAACAACATCAAAAAGTTTAGCCAGACATACAAGCGTTCCGTTTTTGCAGTTAGGGAATCAAATTAACAACTACATAAAATATTTAACTAGTGATATGCAAATCGCAACAAAATATGTAGGTGTACGTATGCAATTACTAGATTATATGGGAGAAACAAAAACGGCAAAATCCGTGTTGCAAGAGTATCAACATGTAATGTACGATTTTCTCACTAAACCTGTGACAAGAAAAGGGTTGTCAACTGTAGCGTTGTTGCATGATTACTATCCCTATGACAAATCCAACAAAAATTGTTGGTATAATTTTTCAAAAGAAATGAAACCAGTTTTAGAATCAAGTATTAAAACATTGGAATTAAGTATGAACGGCGGTTATAATAACGATGTTTATATTATTTCATTGGAGGATATAGATAATGAATAAAAATAATGAAACTGAAAAAGTATGTCCGTGTGGAAGAATAATTACTGATCCCAAAAATAAAACTGGTCTTTGTCCAAAGTGTCAAAAAAATGCAAATAATATAGTTGCAGGGGTGGGACTAGCAGGTATTTTGGTAGGTGCTAAAAAATACGGACCAAAACTCATAAAAGGTGCTATTAATTTGGTAAAGGGTTTTATGAAGTAAAAAATGTATGAGAAATGATGACTATGAGTTATATAGAACTCTTTAATAATCACATATAAGCCATCAAGCCGAGAGTAAATAACTGCTCTCGGCTTGAATCATTTTTATTGACAACAACTCACTAATAAAATATCATATAATTATAATTTGACAATGCAATCAAAAGAAGGCTTCGATATGAAAATAAAAGAATTAAGCAGAAAAAATCTTAACAAGGCACTCCCTTTGGTGTGGGATGTCTTTTCAAAATATGAAGCGAAAACTTACTCCGAAAGCGGAAAGCAGGCTTTTTGGAAAGCAATTCACTCCGAAGAATATCTTGATTCGCTGATCGCTTACGGTGCATTTGACGGCAAGGAGCTGCTGGGAATAATCGCCACAAGAAATGAGGGCAGTCATATAGCATTGTTTTTCGTTGACGGAGCGCATCAAGGCAAGGGAATCGGCAGAAAGCTATGGAACACAGTCCTTGCAGAAAACATATCAAAAGTCATTACCGTTCATTCTTCCTTGTTTGCAATCCCGATATATAACAAGCTTGGATTTGTTCAAACAGATGATGTTCAAGACGAGGGCGGTATTCAATATGTGCCTATGGAATATCAAATGGTTATCAATGAAAATTGTCCTTGCGAAAAAACAAAATGCA
>JBJEPK010000078.1:0-5205 GCA_051881195.1 Eubacterium sp.
ACTACGACACAGAAACAGGCTTCTATTATTTGCAGTCTCGCTACTACGACCCGGTGAACCATAGGTTTATCAATGCAGATACTTACGCAAGCACCGCCCAAGGCATCCTCGGCTATAATATGTTTGCATACTGCTTGAACAATCCTGTAAATGCCTCAGACCCCACAGGATACAGCTCTTCAACGGATGCAGATGGAAACGGCATCCCGGATTATTTGGATAATAGATGGGAACCGCTAACCATACAGACAAAATATGGTAAAAATATTTATAATATGATGCAATTTTTTGGCGTTTCGAATCCGGAAGAAGTTCCAAAACTTGCCGATGGTACAATGGTTTTTATCGAACATGTTCGTTCTGTCTCGTATAATTATTTTTCAGAGATCAGAGGACACACTATTGTTATGGACAACAATAAATACTGTGAGTACGATTTTATGGGAGGCGGTCTTGGCGTTTCGGCATTATTCTTTGACAGTTATGTGGCTGGAGGATATGTTTTTGGAGTAAAAAACCCAGAGGATTATTCTGGCGCTTTTGGGGGAATCAGCGCAAACTGCATTGCTGATGGAAGGGGCGCAGCGATTGCCCCGAATGGAGTGACGGCAGAAATTGTTAAAATCTACGGAGATATAAGTTTTTCCGCAGGAGCATCTATAACATACTATACTGCGAACAGTTCGAATTGGGTATATGGACAGGCTCCAATTAAATGGTATCATTCGAGGTATAGTTCTTACCTACCAAGTAATACAGATGGCAAGCTATAGGAGGAGAAAGATGATATTTCAAAATGAGATCATTCATTGTAAATTGCCAAAAAATGAGGCACTGGATGTGATTAAGAGAAGATTTTCATTTGTGCGCACACACAATGGAAGCTTGACCATATATATGCAGCTATTGCGATTTCATTTTAGATTGCTTGTACCTATTGCAATAAAGGTTTCGTTCACCGATTCCGCTGACGGGTGTAATCTTTTGTGCCATGGTCGCCCGCTATATTTTACAATGCTATTGCTTTCGGTGTTTTGGCTTGCTTTCCTATATTCTCTTGTATTGATTGTAGAGGGAAAGGCAACGATTCTATATTCTGCAGCATTTTTCATTATTGTGATCTCATCGACTGGTTATGTTATATGGCAAATGCATTTTTGCCTTGATCGCTTTATCCATATAATAAATGATATAACAGAAAACGGAATGGGCAGCACAAAAACATAATACAAGCAGTGATTTCTTGCTATTGTAGGAGGCAGGTTGCCCTGCCTCCTGTGAAAGAAAAAGTTGATTGACACACAGACGGACATTCGGCTTACATGTGACCAACTTTCCATCAAAGCCATAATTGCTTTGATTTCAGTGCCGTAGCTACTATTACGACACCGAGACGGGGTTCTATTACCTCCAGAGCCGATATTACGACCCAGTAATCCACCGCTTCATCAATTCAGATACCTATTCCACCACTAATCCTACCAATGCCATTGCTTGCAACATGTTTGCGTACTGTAGAAACAATCCTATTCACCGTACTGATAAATCCGGAAATTATGACAGAGATGAAGCAATTGAGTATGCAAAAAAATGGTACGATGACGCAAATACGAATGATTACCAGTTTTTTGGTGGAAGAGGTGGCGATTGTACTAATTTTACATCTCAATGCCTATTTGCTGGAGGAATAAAAAAACCAAGGGCTGGTATTGCCATAAGTCATCATGGCTTAACCCGGTCGCAACATTTTTTTCTTTACTTATTAATAAAACACCGTATTGCTGGTCTTATTCAAAATCGTGGAAATTTGCTGACGATCAGTTTAAATTCTTTTCAAGCAAAGATAACGGAATTATAAATGGCTCTGTCCTCAAAATCACATCAAAAGATGAGTTAAAAAATGTTGCAAGCTACTGCAATGTACAAAAAGGAGATTTGTTATATTTTGCCAGTGGCGATTCGGAAGATAGTATTTATCACTCGACAATTATCTCAAGCGTAAGTAATGGAGATATCTTTTATGCAGCACATTCGGGCCCTAATTATGATCAACCGTTAAGTGAAAAAAAGCTTTACAACAGTTTTTATTGTTAGAATCTCCGATGACGCATAGGGGGTGGAAGTTTATGAAGAAATCACTTGCTATAATTTTGGCAGCAGCAATCATTGCAGTAGTTGCCGCAGTTTGGTATTATAATTACAGTAAAATAAACTCGATTCCTCCGCTTACAGAATATGGCATCCGATTTGGCATTACCAAAAATGAGTTGACTCAGAAAGTTGGAGATCCTGCGTCGATTTTAAAAGATGACATTACGCCAAACAGCTTCTATTGCTATTCCCTTTCATTGTTAAATAAAGAAGCGATGTGTCGGTTCTATGTGAATTTAGAAACAGATGAACTATGGCGCGTAGATATTTTATGGGAGATGTCATCTGAAAATGAGGCGCAGCTTCTGCTTGAGCAGCTCAAGGATGATATTCAGGACGAATTTCGTTATTCACTTGGATTTCATTGTAATGAGGAGGAACATTGTATAACGATGTGTATCAACGGTCATCCTTTGGAATGGGAATGCAAAATTACATCATTAGGCAGCAATGTAAGCCTTGTTATGCACAGCTCTTAACAGCACGGTAGAACAAAAACGGTATATAACGGTTACAGATTTGAGTATGATTCTTTAGGCCGCTTGCTGCGTAGCACGCAGTATGACGGCAGCGACAATGTTCTCCAGCGCACCGGCGCAGAGCATGGCAGCAGCTATTATGTAAAGAACCGGTGCAATTAAGGAGGCGCTTGAACAATTATGGAAGTGAAATCAGGAAAAAGAAAGCGATTATTCTGGTGCATTGCGCTTTGTGTTTGTGTTGCATTGCTTTGCGTTCTCTGGTTTCTGCATGATCGCGGGTACTGCGCCACTGCTGCGGAAGCGGCAGATATCTTTCAATACAACGAGCAGCTTTTCCGAAATTGCCAAGCTGCTTTAAGCGAACAAGACAAAATCAGCTATATTACATATCATGAAGCCAGTGCCGAGAACGTGCATCCTGCAAATCTCTATTGCATCGATGGTGCCTATTTGATTGCAGAACAGCCGGTTGAAGAACAAGAGCGTATGGATGCGGCAATGCTTGTCAACAGATTGAATGATGCTGTTCCGCTGCGCAGCATAACGATCCGCCAAAAACCTCTGCGTGTTGAGTTTTGCCTAAAAACGACCAATATTCTAAATGCAGTCCTCATTGTCTATTCCTCAGACGGAAGTGTGCAGGATCAATACATCAATGATTCATACCAGATTGACGAAAACTGGTTTGCATATATTACCGGAGATTAGGAGCAGATGATACAGGGCTACAGTGTATGCCACCTGCAATTTAATAATTGCTGTACTGTTTGATTGAGGTGACAATATGCTGATGCGATGTTGTTTGCCTCAGACTTCCTTCATTTTGGAGCAGGGGTATATCAGGCTTATTCAGGAGGTTGTTTGTCATATTATGCTTATCTATTTGATGAGCCACGGGACAAAAGGTATAATAATATCGAACAGGAGAGCTGTATGAAAAAAGGAGTTTGCTTAATACTCATGATTTGTCTGTTCCTTGGCAGGTGCGGTTTGAGAGGCAAGAACCCCGCAGATCAGGCAGTCCAATATGCGCAGGAACATACGGAATTACTGCTGTCCGGAGCAGAAGAAGCACTGCTTCTGACGGAGAAGACCGATACAACGCTCATCATTCCAAATGACGAGACGACAGTTCAGCTTGTTTTGTACGATCAGAGAGATCACGGGATAATACAAGAGAGCACAACCCTTTCCGATATATTTGCTGATGGCATCATAGATCAAATACAAATAAGAGAGCGATCCGTTGAGTTCAGCTGCGGCGGTGACGGGCTTGGTGCGAATACCGACTATTATAGTTTGGTTTATACCTCAAGCAGTGATCCGAAGGATATTTACTGGTATGATTACAGAATGATATTTGAAGAAAAGGACAACGGCACATACGGGAAACTTCCGGATAGTGATAACACTTTTTTCTATTACAAGATTACAGATCATCTTTATTACTGCGAGGCGCATTTTTAGGAAAATGTTTGTGTAGGATGATATGAAAAAGTCTCTTTTTGTATTCATTTTGTGTTGTGCAATATCGTTCGTAGGATTTACAGGCTGCCAATTGAAGCAGGATTTACCGGATGCTGCTTCCATACAAGACAAATTCGACCGCAATGAGGAAAATATTACCCTTGTGACAGAATATCTACTCGCTCTGAGTTACCCGGACGCATGGATTCACGAGCCGAACAGGACCTTTTTTTCTGAATTTGAATGGCATACAATTGAAGATGAAAAAGTATGTGAAGCAATCGAAAGCCTTTGGAAGAACGGAATAAGCAATATATATAAAGAAACAGATGATAATTCCGTTTCATTTGTAATGTGGAGCTCTTTTCAGGAGATTGACTGCGGTGTGGCGTTCTCTATGGACGTTATCAATTCTCCATCTGTCCAGTTTATGACGCAGGTGGAGCCACTGACACAGAGCGGGTGGTATTATTATGTTGCAGATTATAATCAATGGCGCGTAGAACACACCGAGAACAAATAGCATACCGGCAAACAGAAAAGCAGGGGACATATCTCATGAATTACTGCCTGCGCTGCCGCAGAAAACAACTCCGGTTTCTCCGCTCCGCCTACCGTAACCACATTCGTTACCGTGGGTACTGCTACGACAGCAAAATGTAATACTGATCGATTGTTGAAAAACTCCCTTTCTTTCAAAACAATATGGAAAAATTAAAAATTCCACACAAAAGTTGAGAATTCATTGCCTTTTGTGTGGAATATATTTTTGACGTTATTCAAATTTTATCATTTTAATACTAATTCTTAATAAAAACCTTTGGTTTTTATTAAGAAAGACACGGTAGTGTCAAGTATTATGCGCAAAATTGATTATGACTCTGGTAGAAATCTATCACAGGGGGGGCGGCTGACCGCCCCTTGGCTACTTCATAAGCGGGCAGGGCGCAAAGGGTCAAGGGCGGCGGCACGCCGCTTGTCTTGCCCTTGACGCTTTGTGACCTGGCTGCTACTTATCCAACCAGCAGCTCCTGCTCCATTGCCTCCAGGTGCTTCATGCTCATGTATTTCTTGCTGCCCCACTGGGTTCCAGCCACATGACGCA
>JBJEPK010000079.1:0-24484 GCA_051881195.1 Eubacterium sp.
CTCAGTAGGTGCTCCTGCACACAATCCCTCAGTTTTGCTAAAGCAAAACAGCTCCTAACCGGAGCCCGTCCCCTCTGTCACTGCGTGACATCTCCCCACACTGTGGGGAGTCACCCTTTACACAAGGGAGCCGTTATCGTTATATATTTGGCGTGGTTCAAACCACTTTATCGACAGTCTGAGGACATTTGCGTTGCAAATGTCCTCTTAATATTAATCAAGCTTTTCAAAATTAGGATAGTACTTGAATACCACCTTGCCTATCATCTGGTCCTCTCTGACATAATTAGTTGTGGTCCAAAAACGAGAATCCAACGAATCGTTACGGTTGTCGCCCAGCATAAAATAACTATTCTCCGGCACCTCGTACGGGCCGTATGTACCAAACGGAACACAAGCAGTTACAAAGCTGTCATCCAGCTGAATAGTCTGGCTCTTGTCCGGTGATGTAACATAGACAATACCGTCCACAATATTGACTGTCTCGCCGGGGAGACCGATAACACGCTTAACAAAATATTCGTCCTCATTGTCAGGGAACTCAAATATGGCAATATCATATCTCTCAGGCTCGCCAAAGGTGTATGCTAAACGAGAAGCAATGAGCCTGTCCTTTGGGTCAATGGTGTTAATCATAGAACTGGTAGGCACCACGGCATTGGCAAATACCAATGTCTTGAGTAATATTGCAAGCACTACAGCGATTACTATAGGATAACAAAACTCCAAGGTTTCTGCCAGAGGAGATTTTTTCTTTTCTATAATATTGCCCTGGGAGTCAACAATATTACCCTTTTCATCCTGGGACCAATCAAGAATTTCGCCGCATTTTTTGCAAACAAATTGCTCTTTTTTTACCTTTATTCTTTTACTGCCGCATTTTGTGCATTTCATAATATAATTCTTCCTTACTTAGTAAATTTGAGGATAACAACCTCGAACGGACGCAAAGTCATATCAATCTTGTCGCCATAGGAATAAAGAGTATCGGTATCGGGATTGCTCTTATTATAAATGCCTATGCACCTTTCGTCCTTCATATCCTCGGGAGTGTTCATCAGCTTGTTGAGGGTGAGGGTAAGTGGTGTCTTTTCCCTACTGGGGTTGCGAAGGGCAATAATACCATCGCCGTTATCTGCCCAACTGATATAGCCGTATATGTTGTTATCTACCGGGTCACCGCCGATATAGGTTGCATTTTTCAGAATATGATAATTATCCTTTTGGAACTGCATTGACTGTGCCAATGAATCCCACTTGGAGTCATTCATCATACTGTGGGAAATGTAAATCTCGTTGAGAGCCTGTCCCCTGATTGCACACCAGTAAATATACTTTTCGAACTCCTCGTCAGAGTACTTAATCTTAGCAGTGTTACCATAAATAGGCTCGTGATTGTAGATAGCCTTGAGTGGAAACTGGAGTGCGCGTCTGCACAGGCAGTCAAAATATCTGCCGTCGCGATAAGTAAGCTCTGCCTCAACCTGGGGCTGGTCGTCATAATTATCAGCAAAGCCGATGTCGTTACTGTTTTGGAGCCACATAGAGTTGACCCACTGGAGCCACCATGGGGAGACATTGACATAGCAGGTCATATTTATCCACATATCGGGCTTAACCTCGCGCAATTTTTCAAATGCTGCAATCCACTTTTGCCACATATCAGTAACAAAATACATATCATGATTGCCGCCAACTGCGTGGTCATGCTTCTCATTTTGGCAAGGCTTTAAGCAGAACCCGTCCAGCTTCCAATAATCTATATCGTACTCCTTGCTGGTATTAACAAAAAATTCTGTCAGCTTGTCAATATACTTTGTTGAAGCAACGCAGATATCCCTGCTCTCCTTGTTGAGGAATGCATTACCCTTGCGCTGCATTCTCTTGGCGATTCTGTCAGTACCGTTATAGCCGCCACGAGGTCCCAGCCAAATACCAAAGGTACTGTCCATGTCCTTGCAAAGCCTTGCAATATTCTTCATTCCGTTAGGGAACTTCTTGTTGAATGTCCAAAATCCGGCTTTCGTATCCGGCCATCCGTCATCCACAGCATAGGAATCCAGAGCAGGTGCATTATGCTCAGCCAACTTGTCGTGTACTGTCCTAAATGAGGAGAGGATATTCTCCTCGGTAATATCACGCATATAATCATACCAACTGTTGTACTGAAATCTAAGATTACAGTCAGTGCTGATAAAATCTATATACTCAAAAAATGCCTTTCTTACGCCAATCAGGGTGTTGTCGGCAGCACCGCCCATAATGGTAACAGGGCATTTGAATCCCCCGCCAACGTACTTGCCCACATAATATCTGATTCTGCCAAGACCATGAACAATCCTATTGTCCGTTGCCGGGAACTCACAGCCAAAGAACAGGCTGTCCACATAGAACGGCTGACCAAGAATAGTATGATACTCCGGAATCTCACTACCCTCCACAGGAGAAACGGTAAAATGAGTCTTTGAGTTAACAATGCCAATATTCTCCAGCACAATATAGTCAATGGCTGCGCCACCGTGCTGATTGACCACCAGCTGCTTGCAAATACTTTTGCCATCATCGTGCACCCAGTACATCATAGTAACGCTGACTCCCATATTCTCGTCAAAGTCAAAACAAAGCTTACCCTCACGCCATGAACTGTCTGTAACAGGCAATCCCTTGGATGAGAACTCAGTGCCATCAACAAAATGGATAATAAACTCGCTGCCGTTGCCATCCGGAACAAAGCTCATACCGGAGGCAGTGTTGAGTATCTGGCTGGCAACAAAATTGCCGTCAGTAATCTTGAACTCTCTCTTGAGAATTTGGCTTTCCAGTTTAAACATAAAAGACTCTTCCTTTTCTTTATTAATAAAACAGCCGAGGAATAACCCCTATTACCTTTCATTATACATATATATTATATATAATTCAACAATATTTTGTAAACATAAAAAATAGAGTCGGTGCAAAATCCGACTCTATACTTTTATTCCGAACGAAGTGCGTCGATAGGGCTAAGCTGTGCCGCCTTTCTTGCAGGATAAATACCGAAGAACAGTCCCACGCCGCTGGAGAACAGCAACGACAACGCTATCAGCCACCAGGTTATCTTTGGGGTAATGCCGATTATCGCGCAGGCACCGAAGGCACCTGATACACCCAATACAACGCCAATGAATCCGCCGATTAGACAAAGAATAATGGATTCTGTCAAGAATTGCATGGTAATAGCTCCGGTTTTTGCGCCCAAGGACTTGCGTATGCCAATCTCTCGGGTACGCTCGGTGACGGACACCAGCATAATATTCATAACTCCGATACCACCGACAATCAGTGATATAGCACCCACACCGGCAATAAATACGGTGAGCACATTCATAATAATATCAACAATCTCGATATAGCTTGCCATGTTTTGGGAAGTATATAGACCTTTGGAGTAATTGCTATGAACAGCCTTGAGATAATTGACAGTAGCGTTACCCACTGCGTCATAATCTGCGCCTTCCTCAGCAATAACAAACACATTGTTGAGCAGAGCCTTAGTGCCGGTCGCCTGAGCCACAGTAGTACAGGGCATAAACAGAGCGATGGTGGGCTTGTCGGACTTGGACTTAAAAATAGACGAAAAACCGCCCGAGCCACCCAAGGCCGAAGTAAGGCCGTCAACATTGGCAACGCCAACCACCTTGACTTTTATGGTCTTGCCGCTGGAGGTAACTGTAATAGTTTCGTTGGTTACATCCTTGTATCCATAAACATCCTTGGCGGACTCAAGACCCATTACAGCGATAGGGGCATTGGCCTCATATTCCTCATCAGTAAAGAATCGACCGTACTCACAAGTATTTGTCATGGCAAATTGGACATCACTGTTAACGCCCACCAGCATTGCCGTGGCCTCAGTAGCAGTCTTATCAACCACAGCCTGACCAAAGCCCATCAGCATTGGTGAACAACGCTCAACGCCATTTACCTTATTCTTTATGTTAGCAACATCATCAAGAGTGATATAGTCGCTTTCACTTGCCTGAGCAGTATCAACAGACACCAAAACAGCGTTGGAGCCCATATCCTCAATAAGACTGACAATATAATCCCTAACGCCTGTACCGGCACCGACAATGATGATGACCGAAGTGATACCGATAATAATGCCCAGCATTGTCAACAAGGAACGCATCCAATTAGCCTTTATGCACTTTATTGCAATTTTTAGACTCTCTGATATATTCACAAAATTACCTCTATATTACTTCTTTGATGAGGCAGCCTTAGCAACTGACTTTTCTATAACCTTAACTTTGAAGGTGTCTTCCTCATAATCATTGGCAGGGGTAGCAACAATCCTGTCGCCAACCTTGATACCACCGGTAACCTGATATGCTGTATCAGAGGTAGCGGCAGTTGTAATGGCTGTCTTTGTGACAGTGCCCTCCTCCTCATTATACAGATATACGTATGTACCGTCCTTTTCTCTCACAATTGACTCAATAGGAACACAGGTTACACCCTCAAATGAACCGGTAATAATCTCAACATCAGCATTGAATCCAACAATAATATTACTGTCCGGTTCGTCAACTGATACAGTGCATTTTACACCGGCACCGGAATCGGTCAGTGATGACAGACCGCTAACCCCTGCCATAGTGCCCACAGAATCGACTATGGAATTGTTAGAGCTGCCTGTTGCTGTAGGCGCAATAGTCTCAACCTTGCCGGTGTACTGGCCATAGGCTGTTGTAATTGATACCGGCATACCAACCTTTACCTTGTGTACATCATACTCGCCAAGGGAAACATTGACCACCATTGCGTCCATATTCTCTACCTTAAGACCTATTGTTGCAAGATTGGTCTGTTCTCCGGCAGCAACATTGCACTCGGTTACTACACCATCAAAGGTGGCCTTCCATCCTGCGCTCAGTGTCTGCTGAGATTCCGAAAGGACATCCAAAGTCTTTTTTGATGTATTCATAATAGCTCTTTGGGAATTGACAAGGGATTTGTCAGCAGATACTGACAAAATCTCGCGTTCTGCATAGAGTGCTGCCAGCTGAAGCTCTGCGGCTGTCTGCTGGGCAGTATCGGTATTTTCCATACCGGCAGCAATGCCTCTCCAGTCAACAGCTCTAACAGCAGTTTCTATCATATCTACAGCAACGCCACTCTCGATAATCAATTTTGTTTCGTCAACCAATCCCTTTTGGATAGCAACAGCAATTGCATCACCACAGGCATTGGCAATGGCATCGGATGAAAAAACGCCGTTGGCAAGCTGCTCTGACACAGTGTCGGTAATGGTTGCCAACAAAGTGTTCATAGTCTCAATATCCTCGGTCAATTGAGTCAATGTGTTCAAAATGCCGGTCAGCGCATCGGAAATCTCGGACAACGAATTTTGCACATCACCGGTTGGAATACTGATATTGGTGGTAGTAGTTGTTGTTGTGTCGTCATCAGGGTCGCCCTCTGCATTTCTGCCGGACATGGCGACTGTACCTGCTGATTTTTTTGCCACGGGCGCTTTGCTTGCGGCAGCAGTAGTAGCAATAGTGGTTGCCGAAGCTGTTGCTTTCTTTAGCTTAGCCAACTTCTTTTCTAATACAGGAATTTGCTCATCAACGCTCTTAAGCTTCTTTTCAGCAGATTTTTGCGACTTAACGGACTCATTGTACGCCTCCTTGGCAGTGACATAAGTAGTCTGCATATCTGCAACCTGGGCATCCAGCTCGGCAGTATCAAAGGTAACCAGGGTATCGCCCTCCTTTACCTTGTCGCCCACCTTAACAAACACCTCTTTTACAGTGGCTACGGAAGCAACCTTGTACTCCCTTGTGGCGCCGGCACTTACCTCACCGGATACATTAATACTCTCCACAATATCCTGGGTAGAAATTGTATTAAGAGTAACCTGCTCGCCGCTTTTATTTTGCTTAACTACAATGACGGATGTTACAATAATAGCCACAACCAGCACTAAGCAAATCGGCAAAATAAACTTATTCTTTTTTGATTTTTTCACAGTTGCCATAATTAAACCTCATATTCTATTATAGCCAAAGTATAATTTCTATCTGTATAATTGTCAATAACTATAGGTAATATTAATACAAAATTAACATTTTTTACCAGCCTCTAATGCCAGCTTTCCAATATCATGTCTGTAATGAGCGTTGTCAAAATGTATTTTTTCAACCCCGGCATACGCCTTGTCCAACGCCTGCTGTAAGTCGTCGCCAAGGGCGGTAACGCCCAGCACCCGTCCGCCGGAAGTAACCAACTTTTCGCCATCCAGCTTAGTGCCGGCATGATACACTGTAACCCCGTCAAGATTTCCGTCGGTGAGACCGGTAATTTCCAGTCCCTTCGGATATGACTTAGGGTAACCCGGAGAAGCCATAATAACACAGGCACAAGCTCTGTCATCCCACTGAATGTCCAAGTCGGCAAGAGTCTCGTTATTAATAGCCTCAAAAATATCCATAATATCTGTCTTGAGTCTAGGCAGTACAACCTGAGTCTCAGGGTCACCAAATCTGCAATTGTACTCAATCACCTTTGGTCCATTAGGTGTAATCATAAGACCAAAGTACAAGCAACCCTTAAATGTTCTGCCCTCGGAGTTCATTGCGTTGATGGTGGGCATAAAGATTGTATCCATACACTGCTGTGCAATATCGTCGGTATAATAAGGGTTAGGTGAAACGGTGCCCATACCGCCTGTATTAAGGCCTTTGTTACCGTCCAGGGCGCGCTTGTGGTCCATGGAGGTAACCATGGGCTTTACACACTTGCCGTCGGTAAATGCAAGAACAGATACCTCAGGACCTGTAAGAAATTCCTCAACAACAACATTATTTCCGGAATCGCCGAAAATCTTGTCCTCCATAATTTCCTTAACTCCGGCGATAGCATCCTCCAGGGTTTCCGGAATGATAACGCCCTTGCCAAGCGCAAGACCGTCAGCCTTGATTACAGTTGGGAACTGATTTTCTGCCTTAATGTAATCAATAACATCGTTGACATCGTCGAACACACTGTACTTTGCGGTGGGGATATTATACTTTTGCATAAGGTCCTTTGAGAAAACCTTGGAGCCCTCGATGATAGCGGCATTTGCCCTGGGTCCAAATGTAGCAAAGCCTTCCTTGTTCAGGGCGTCAACCATACCCAATACCAATGGGTCATCCGGAGCTACTACAACAAAGTCAGCCATAATCTCTTTGGCTAAATTAACAACGCCGTCAATATCGGTAGCAGCCACATCAAAGCACTCTGCGTCATAAGATATTCCACCGTTACCGGGACAACAAGCAATATAATCTACTCTGCGAGACTCCTTAATTTTCTTAATCAATGCGTGTTCACGACCGCCGCCGCCTACAACCAATACTCTCATAATACTCTCCAAAATAATATATTACTTGTTCTTGTTGATAATTCTGGTATCTTCCTCACCGGTTGCAAGGTAGATATATCTGGTAAACAGGGACACCTTGTTGTCCTCATTGAGATTGTTCCAAATCATATCCGTAAACTCATCAATAGTCATATCGTCAATAGCTACGGGAGTGGGTTCGCCCTCAAATGACGGAATTGGATTACCGTCGCACTTATATGTATGAATAAAGTGACCAAGACCACCCTCTGCCGGATACTCAAAAAAGAATCTGAGACATTGAGGCTTACCCATATTTGACTTAAGTATGGACATATTGTAATCACCGTTGGGCTTAACCACTGCCGAAATTCGGGGAGTGTAATTTGGTTCATCAGGTTCAAACTCTCTGGTAAGCAGAGCATGACGATAGCAATGCCCATCTGACATAAAATCGTAGATAGTATCCGTCTGGTCGCCGTTGGTAACAATGGTAACGTCATTTAGCTTTAGTACAGGGTTGTAAATGATAAGACTGGGATCCTCCATCTTTGACTCGTCAAATGCCTTTGTGCGAATACCGCCACGGTCATTCTCCTCAAAAATCCTGTTGCGGGAATTAACCGACCTACCCATAATAAAATATGCGATAACGGCCTTTTGTCCGTCCTTGGATTTGCCAACTACAATGCCTCTGCCCGGATATGAGTTGGTATTAAGCTCTGTTGCAAGTGATTTAATCTCCATACTGTATATCTCCAAAAAATTAAATTATTTCTGTTTTGTTGCCAACAATTTTTATTCTACCCTGGCAAAATAGCGACACGGCCTTGGGCAATATCTCCCACTCTGCCTGGCGCATAACTCGGTACTGCAAAATATCCTCGTTGTCGCCGTCCTCAACAGGCACAGCCTTTTGGAGGATAATAGCACCGCCGTCTGTAATCTCGTTAACAAAATGTGCAGTAGCACCGGTAACCTTTACACCACTGTTAAGTACTGCTGTGTGCACCCTCTTGCCGTAAAATCCGTCGCCGCAAAACATAGGAATCAGGCTGGGGTGGATGTTGATAATTCTGTTTTTGTACTGAGCAATCAAATCCTCGCCCAATATTGACAAAAATCCTGCCAGCACAATAAGGTCAATATTCTTGCCCTCCAGCTGCTCCAATATAGCGCGGTCATACTCCTGCTTGGTGCCGTATGCCTTACGGCTGACTACAGCACTGGGAATACCGGCCTGCTTTGCTCTCTTGAGGGCATAGGCGTCCTCATTGGAGGCAAGGACAAAGGTGATTTTTCCGTTTTTGATTTCGCCCCTATCCTGGGCATCAATCAAAGCCTGCAGATTGGTGCCTCCACCGGACACGAATACAGCAATGTTTAGCATAGCTCTACTCCTTTTTCACCGGCCTTAACCTCGCCGATTACTGCAGCCTGCTCGCCGGCAGCATTGAGAATTCTAACCGCCAGGTCTGCCTTGTCCGCATCAACGGCAATAACAAGTCCTGTACCCATATTGAAGGTGTTGTACATATCCCTCTCAGGTATATTGCCGGTAGCTTGAATAAGGTCGAATATAGGTAGCTTGAAGCACTTGTCCTTTTCTATAACAGCCAGTGTATCGTCATTAAGCATACGAGGTACATTCTCATAAAAACCGCCACCGGTAATATGGCTGATAGCGTTAACTCTAACCTCCTCCATCAGCGCAAGCAGTGGCTTAACATAAATGCGGGTGGGAGTCAAAAGCTCCTCGCCAAGAGTCTTGCCAAGCTCGTCATAATGCACTGCGATAGTGTCAGCGTTAATATCAAATACCTTTCTTACCAGTGAAAATCCATTGCTATGTACGCCGGATGAAGCAACACCAATCAGCGCATTGCCGGGTGCAAGATGCTCACCGGATACCAGCTTATCCTTTTCGCCGATACCTACGGTAAAGCCTGCAAGGTCGTACTCATCAACAGGCATAAGACCCGGATGCTCGGCAGTCTCGCCACCAACAAGAGCGCATCCGGACTGCACACAACCCTCTGCAACACCCTTTACAATCTGCTCAATCTTTTGTGGATAGTTTTTGCCACAAGCAATATAATCCAGGAAAAATAGCGGCTTTGCGCCACTGCAAGCAACATCGTTAACACACATAGCAACACAGTCAATACCGATGGTGTCATGCTTGTCCATAAGGAATGCCAGCTTTACCTTTGTGCCAACGCCGTCGGTACCGGACACCAGCACAGGATTCTTATACTCATTGGCAGCCAGCTCAAACATACCCCCAAAACCGCCAATGCCACCCATAACACCCGGAATATTGGTGCGCTTAACGTGGGATTTAATAAGTTCTACTGACTCATATCCGGCAGTTACATCAACTCCTGCCGCTGCATAGCTATCGCTAAAACTCTTTTCCATAACAATATACCTCGCTGTGTAAATTTATATCTCTTTAAGTTTTTCCTGCAAAGCAGCGTCCTTTTTGATTACCTGCTCTGCCATATCCTGACGCATTGCAATAAGCCTGCTCTGTAAATCGCTGTCACCTACAGCCAAAATCTCTGCTGCAAGGATTGCCGCATTCTTTGCCGCATTAACGCCGACGGTAGCAACCGGAATGCCCGGCGGCATCATTACTGTAGCCAACATAGCATCCATACCATCAAGCACCTTGGCTGAGCATGGGATACCGATAACCGGGATTGTGGTGCCGGCAGCTAAAACGCCGCCAAGATGAGCAGCCATACCTGCTGCTGCTATGATAACGCCAAAGCCGTTGTCAATAGCATTTTTGCTAAATTCGTGCGCCTGGTCCGGAGTTCTGTGAGCAGACATGACACGAACCTCGGTCTCAATGCCCAATTCCTTAAGTTGTTTGATGGCCGGTGTAACGATTGGCAAATCGCTGTCAGAGCCCATAATGATTGCAACCTTTTTCATTTTGCGTCCTCCAATGCCTAAATATTTATAATATTATAACTTATAGAGCAACCCAATGCAAGGGAAATAGAAAAAAAGAGCACAATTTTTGTGCTCTTATTTACCTGCCTAATATGAAATTGTTACCGTAATACCAATAATCCTCCGGCAATACATCCTTAAGTTCTCGGCTATAGATGGCATAGTCGATAGCATTGACTATGCCGTCCTTGTTAATATCATAACCCAACAAAGGCACAACGCCGTATTCCACATCTTGGTCTTCCACCTTGACCATAATTGTAACGTCGTTGCCGTATTGATTATTGAACTTCAGGTAGCAATACCTGTTACCGTAGGTGTTGACAGTCCAGGAGCCATCGGCACGAACAGGGTATCGCCTATCCTCCACTGTAATATACGCAGCCGGATGAGGAATCTCCATATCATAGGTGCCATACCAGGAGTTGGCAATATAGCACTTACCGGTAATGTGCAAAGCAGTGGTAGGCACAAAGTTTTCCTTATATCCGGTACCGCAGCACACACAGTAATGAAGCGTATAGCCATCCTTGTCCACAGTAGGCTCCACCACTTTGGTGGCATATCCGTGAGTAACACTGACAACAAAATGAGCCTCCGCCGTGCCTATGTCGATAATGGCATCATTCTTGCCACATCTAAAATGCGTAACATCCTGAGTGTCACGGTACCTCATTGTGGTATTGTTATAAAATTCCTCGGTGTAATAAGTATCATAACTAAAGCCGTTGTCAAATGTGACGGTCAGCACAATACTACTCAGCATATCACCTGTAATATCAAAATGGCGATAATCACCCATATCCGTGCTGTCAGTAGCCACAAATGATATTGTGCCGGCGGTGGTAATACCGGAAATTCCGTCCGGCAAAACATAAAGATTGTAGTTGCCGGTTGTATGCACCGAATTCACATAGATGGTGTATCTAACCCCTGATTTAAGCTCGGCGCTGATGCAGAAATTACGGTTTGCCTCCGATATATCATCAGCCTCTGCCACAAGATTGGCACCATCATACACCTTACCGGAAACATCTGTGTTGCCGGTAGTATAGATATTGTAAAGCGCATCGCTGTCGGGAGTAAAGTTGTAAATAAAGGACTCCTCCATATTGTCGGCAGTAAAGGTGCCGCCATACTTAATACCGCACTGAATATCCACACTGCTGTAGGTTGTGTAGGGAATACTGTTGGCTACTGCGTAGTCCATAGCCGCAGAGCCCTCATATACGCTCATGGAGACATCCTCAAGTCTGGTTTCTGCATCCTTATAGCCATAAAAGCCTGTGTCTCCGGTGGCGTTAATCGGCATCCTCAACATGGTCAACGCAGTACAATTTTGAAAAACATATTGACCATAAGCCACACGGGATTCCATGGACTGATACTTAACCTCAGACAAAGCAGTACAGTTCCTAAAAGCGTACGAACCCACCTTTGTCACAGAATCCGGCAGTTCAATACCGGTTAGACTACGGCAATTATCAAATGCGTAATTGCCGATACTTGTTAAGGACGATGGCAAAGAAACACCGGTCAATTGTGTACAGCCGTAAAAGGCATAATTGCCTATGCTATTGAGTCCAAATCCAAAAGAAATCTCTGCAAGTCCGCTGATACAACTGAAGGCATATTTGCCGATACTCTCTACACTGGAGGCTATCTGCACTTCGGTGGCACCCACCTGGTAAAACATATATGAGCCCACAGAGGTAACGCCCTCCTGTACAACAACCCTTTGTATTGAGTCGGTAGTCCAATCATACCAAGGAAGGGACTGACTGGAATAGTAAAAATCCGGGGTATTGCCGGTGCCGGAAATAATCAGCGTTTTGGTGGAAACCCGGTACTCATAGTAGGTGCTTGTATAACCCAGTTGGGTAGGCTTTATATCCCTGGTAGGCGTGTCGGCAAAAGCCACATCACAAGAAAAAATGTCAGAACACATCACAACTATCGCCAAAACACTGCACAACAGTCGTTTCATTCTACCACTCCTTTGCTAACATAATTAATTTTATTATACCATAAATCAGTAAATATTACAACACCAACGAGTCCAGGTAATGCTGTAATTCGTCAAGCTTGGAATTATCCAGAGCCTTAGTATCCTTTAACGGATTGGGCATACCCAAATTGTCATACTTAAAGAATCCCATTGTATGAAAGCCTAAAAGCTCATATTTTTCAAATTTAAAATCAGATACCAATCGAGCATATTTTTCTATATCCTCCTTGGTGTCATTTATGCCGGGTACTACGACTGTACGCAGCCACAATCTCTTGTTTTGCCTGCTGCAATACCGACCAATCTCCATAAACCGCTCAAACTCGCCGCCGGTGTATTTTTTGTAATCCTGCGGGTTATGGAACTTAATATCCAAAATCACCATATCGGCATTGTTGATGGCCTGCTTTACGCTATCGGTAAGAGGCACGCTGCCGGCGGTATCCAGGCAATATCCAATACCATCATCCCGCAGCAATGGATATATCTCGTTGATAAAATCAGCATTCAACAACGGCTCACCGCCGGAAAAGGTAACACCACCACCGTTCTTGAAATACGGCTTGTATCGTCTCGCCTTTTTGTACACCTGCCGGGGCGTCATATCCTTGTCGGACTTGTGCCAGGTGTCAGGATTGTGACAATAGGCACATCGCAGCGGACAGCCTGTAAAAAACACATCAAATCTTATACCCTCACCATCCAAAGCAGCCAGGGATTCAAAGGAATGAATATTAGCCATAGCCCTCTCCTTTCAAAAAAATACGGGTGGCTGTTACACCACCCGATGGATACTACATTGCCTGATGGAATGTACGAGCAATTACCTCTTCCTGCTTGTCGCGTGTAAGCTTGTTGAAATTAACAGCGTAACCGGAAACACGAATTGTCAGCGATGGATAAAGAGTTGGGTCCTCCATAGCAGCAATCAACTTTTCTCTGTTAAGGACATTAACATTGAGGTGATGTGCGTCCTGCTGGAAGTAACCGTCCAGCATGGTTGTAAGATGCTCAACTCTATCGTCCTCGTCCTTGCCGAGAGCGTCCGGAGTAATGGAGAATGTGTTAGAAATACCATCCTGACAGCAAGCATAGTTAAGCTTGGCTACAGAGTTAAGGGAAGCAAGCGCACCCTCCTCATCTCTGCCGTGCATTGGGTTTGCGCCGGGAGCAAATGGCTCACCGGCCTTTCTGCCATCAGGGGTTGAGCCTGTCTTGCGACCGTACATTACGTTGGATGTAATGGTAAGAATTGACAGAGTATGCTTTGCTCCACGGTATGCAGGTGTCTTGCAAAGCTCCTTGTAGAAGAACTCGATAAGGTCCTTGCCGATAAGGTCAACTCGGTCATCGTCATTGCCGTACTTAGGGAAGTTGCCCTTTACATCAAAGTCAACGATGATGCCTCGCTCGTCCTTGATAGGAGTAACCTTTGCGTACTTGATAGCGGACAGTGAGTCAACTGCTACTGAGAATCCGGATACACCGAATGCCATAAGTCTCTCTACATCTGTGTCGTGCAGGGACATCATAAGTCTCTCGTATGCATACTTATCGTGCATATAATGGATGATATTCATTGTGTTGACATAGAGCCTTGCCATCCACTTAAGATAATGTCTGTATGCGGCATAAACCTCATCATAGTCAAGAACTTCCTCGTCAAAGGACTTGCCTTCCGGGGCAATCTGTACGCCCTCATTCTCGTCCTTGCCGCCGTTGAGAGCCATAAGGAGAATTTTTGCAAGGTTGCAACGAGCGCCGAAAAATTGCATCTGCTTGCCCATTTTCATAGCTGATACACAGCAAGCAATCGCATAGTCATCGCCATACATTCTGCGCATTACATCATCATTCTCATACTGAATAGAATCAGTGTCGATAGAAACCTTTGCACAGAAGTCCTTAAAGCCCTGTGGAAGGTGCTCTGACCAGAGAACAGTGATGTTTGGCTCTGCTGAAGAACCAAGGTTGTATAGGGTCTGAAGAATACGGAAGCTGGTCTTGGATACCATGTGCTTGCCCTCGCCTGTAACGCCTGCCAGAGCAACAGTAACCCATACAGGGTCACCTGCAAACAAGTCATTGTACTCCGGAGTACGCAGATGGCGAACTAATCTGAGCTTGATAACGAGGTCGTCAATAAGCTCCTGAGCCTGAGCCTCGGTAAGAGTACCCTCATCAAGATCTCTCTGGATATAAATATCAAGAAATTCTGCAATTCTGCCAATTGAGTTAGCAGCACCGTTTTGCTCCTTAATAGCACCGAGATAGCCGAAATACAGCCACTGTACAGCCTCAAATGCGTTTGTAGCCGGCTTAGAAATATCGTAGCCATAACGGAACGCAAGACCCTTGAGCTGGTTCATAAAGTCCAACTGCTTTGACAAATCTTCAAGAAGGTGGATTGTCTCCTCGTCAAGAAATTCTCTCTCGCCAATCTTCTTTTTGTCCTGTTTTTTCTGCTCAATAAGGTAATCCATACCGTAAAGTGCAATTCTTCTGTAATCGCCGATGATTCTGCCACGGGCATAGGCATCAGGCAAGCCGGTGAGAATACCGGCATGACGAGCCAGCTTCATGGTATCTGTATATGCACGGAACACACCTGTATTATGTGTAGTTCTGTAGGTGAACTCGTCCTTAATCTTGTCAGAAAGCTCGTAGCCGTAAGCATTACAAGCCTGTACTGCGTTTCTGAAGCCTGCAAACGGTGATACGCCTCTCTTGAGAGGAGCGTCCGTCTGTAGACCTACAATAATATCGGTATCCTTGTCCACAACATAGCCTGCATCATGGGACAGAATTGAGAGTACGCGCTCTGTATCTACATCCAGAACACCGCCCTTTGCATTCTCCTGCACAAGAAGGTCGTTAACCCTGTCCATAACCTTGTTTGTTCTGTCGGTCGGACCCTCCAGGAATGATGCATCGCCATCGTACGGTGTGTAATTCATCTTAATAAAGTTGGACACATTGATATACTCTGTCCAAACGCCGGTTTTGAAGTTTCTCCATGGGTTGCTCATTTCTTTTCCTCCTATTTTTTAACACTATTTGCCTTTGCACAATGGCCACAGGTGTCGCAATCCCTTTGGCCGCATCTTCCACAACAAGTGGAGTGATTGGGGCACAGCTCAACATCGCCGCCGTAAATAACCAATGCCTTCCCGTTAACAATGGCGTCGGCTATCTTAGCCCTGGCACTCTGACATATTGCCGCTACAGTGGAACGTGCAACATTCATTTGTTTTGCGCACTCATCCTGACTGAAATTCAAAAAATCAATCAGTCTGAATGCCTCATACTCGTCGAAGGATAAATTAACAGTGTCTGCATAGTCACCAAAGGGCTTAAATTCCAGGCTTTTGGGGAACGCACAAACATATCTGTTCTTTTTTGGTCTAGCCATATTTACACCCCTTCTCAAGTATTTCTACTATATTATACATAGTTTTTGACATATGTCAATAACTATTCTCGAAAATTTAAAAATTATTTTTTGCACCCAAAATTTGGTAATAATGTCCAAAAAGAAAAAGTCACTTTTGTGCAAAATAAAAGACGTGCAACGCACGCCTCAGCGTGTAGAAAAAGTCAAATAATAAATTTCTACACGCTGGCAGACTTCGAGAAATGGGATTGAATTTCGTTTTCTTGCGAGGGAAGATGTATGCTTATACCTCGACTGAGCAAAAAACGAAAAACGCTAAAAGTGGCTTAGATTCATCATTAGATGTCTAAGCCACTTTAACAATCTCACCTGTCTGCTCAGTAGGTGCTCCTGCACACAATCCCTCAGTTTTGCTAAAGCAAAACAGCTCCCTTTACACAAGGGAGCCGTTATCGTTATATATTTGGCGTGGTTCAAACCACTTTATCGACAGTCTGAGACGTGCAATGCACGCCTTTAATCAACAACCTACTTTAGGTCGGATAGTTCTATGCCTTGCATAGAATCATTGGTTAAATATTCCAGCATTTCGTCAAGATCGGTAGTTGCCTTGTACAAACCGTGGAGCGCCGGCTTAGCCAAATGATGCTCAATAGCAGTATCAATAGTTGCAAGCATGGAATCAAAGTAACCGTCGATATTATACACAGCAATAGGCTTTTTGTGTCTGCCTAACTGCTTCAGCGTCAGCACCTCATAGAATTCCTCAAATGTGCCGATTCCGCCCGGTGTAATAATAAAGCAATCGGCGTCATCCTCCATGGTCTGTTTGCGCTCATTCATAGTGTCAGTGTATGTCATCTTGTCACAAGAATAGTCTACAAAATCAGTAAGACCCTCTTCCCTAAAGAACTTAGGCACAACGCCGTGAGTCTTGCCGCCGCCTCGCCTAAATCCACGGGCAGCAGCACCCATGGCTCCGGTACAACCGGAGCCGAACACAAGGTCGTGACCCTTGCCTGCAAGGTACTCACCCATATCCTCAATCAATTTTATATATTCATCGCTCATCTGTTTGCTGGAAGCGCCGAAAACGCAAATTGTCATATTACCATTTCCTTTCTGTATATACCATACCACGAAATTAAGTCGCAGTAAAGATTTTAGCAAATAATTTATAAAATTGTTAATTTTCGCCATTAAAGCCGTTGCAAATCTTATCTACTAATATTATAATAAACATATACATATAAGTGCATAAGGAGGCAAAGCAATGAACATATACACAGCAATAAAATCACTGGTAAATTACGGAATCGGCAAAAATCTGATAGAAAAAGCAGACGAAATCTACATAACCAACAGCATCTGTGCAGCGCTGAATCTGGAGTCATACGAATATAATGGCGAAGAATTAGAGTCAGACCTGGAAACTATTCTCGGTGCAATCCTGGACTACGCTACAGCAAACGGTCTATGCGAGGATAGCATCGTATATCGCGACTTGTTTGACACAAAGATAATGGGCATACTGACGCCAAGGCCATCCCAGGTAATAAAGGAGTTCTTCACTCTGTACAACGAAAGTCCAAAAGCGGCTACCGACTACTACTATAATCTGTCCAAGGCTACGGACTACATTCGTGAATATCGCATAAAAAATGATGTAAAATGGATAACAAAAACAGAATACGGGGACATTGACATTACCATCAATCTCTCCAAGCCGGAAAAGGATCCAAAGGCCATCGCTGCTGCACTAAAAATGAAGCAGAGTTCATACCCTAAGTGCCTACTATGTGTAGAAAATGAAGGTTATGCAGGCAGAGTAAATCACCCCGCAAGACAAAACCACCGCATCATACCCATCAAGCTGGATGGCGTGGATTTCTGTTTGCAATACTCACCTTATGTATATTACAACGAGCATTGCATCGTATTTAACGCAGAGCATACACCAATGAAGATTGACAAGGCTGCCATTGTTAAGCTACTGTCATTCCTGGAGATATTCCCTCACTACTTTGTTGGCTCAAATGCAGGCCTACCAATTGTAGGAGGCTCAATACTCACCCATGAGCATTTTCAGGGTGGTAACTATGAGTTTGCTATGGCAAAGGCGCCTATTGAGACACCATTTACCTTTGACGGATACGAAGATGTTGAGGCTGGCATAGTTAAGTGGCCTATGAGCGTGTTACGGCTGACCTGTGCCGACAAGGATAGGTTGGCTGACCTGGCAGGTATTGTGTTCAATGCATGGGAAGGCTATACGGACGAAGAAGCATTTATCCTGGCAGAGACCGACGGCCAACCACACAATGCAATCACTCCTATCACCAGAATGAGGGATGGCAAATTCGAGATTGACCTTGTGCTGCGCAATAACATAACCACAGAGGAATGTCCTGCCGGATACTACCATCCACATCCGGAGCATCACCATATTAAAAAAGAAAATATCGGCCTAATCGAAGTTATGGGTCTGGCTGTACTGCCATCCAGACTTAAGACTGAAATGGCAGACTTGGCAAAAGCAATGCTAAACGGCGATGACATTAGCAACGACGAAGTACTGTCAAAGCACTACCAATGGGCAGAAATGATAAAAGCAAAGCACAGCATAAACAAGGATAATATTGACGATATACTCAAGGAAGAAATCGGCATTGTATTTACCGAAATACTTGAGCAATGCGGCGTGTTTGACAGAACAGAAAAAGGTCAGGCACAATTTGTCAAATTCCTGGAAAGTGTGAAATAATATGTACAACTACCATACCCATACCAAGAGGTGCGGACACGCAAAGGGAGAGGATGAGGAGTACGTACTACAAGCTATAGCTAACGGATATGATACCATTGGATTTAGCGACCACGCACCGTATATTTTTCCTGACGGGTCAGAAAGCGATTTTAGAATCAAACTGAACAGAGCGCAGGACTATGCTGACAGTATCCGTGCCCTACAAGAAAAATACAAGGACAAAATTACCATCAAGCTGGGCTATGAGCTGGAGTATTTTCCTGCTCTCCACAGCAAGGAGATGGAATATCTGGCGCAATTCAATTATGACTATTTGATACTTGGTCAGCACTTTACCAACAATGAGTACGAGAGCTATGCCAGATACAGTGGTCACGAAACCGCCAGCAATGTACAACTGGACAAGTATATAAGCCAGGTAATCACCGGGGCAAAAACAGGTGCTTTCGCCTATGTGGCGCACCCGGATGTAATCAATTTTACCGGCGACCACGATTTTTATATAAAAAAGATGACATATCTTGCACAAGAACTAAAAAAGCTGGATATTCCTCTTGAATTTAACTTTTTAGGCTTCACCACCAACCGACACTATCCAAACAAAGAATTCTGGAAGATAGTAAAGGAGGTTGGCAACAGAGTAGTGATGGGTCTTGACGCACACCGACCGGATGTATATGCCGACAAAGAAAATCTGGATAAAGCATATCAATATCTGGCAAACCTTGGCATTGAGCCGCTGGAAAATTTTGAGGTATAACATGTATAGTTTTAAGGATTATGCAAAGAAGCCACCTCTCGGGTGGAATAGTTGGGACTGCTTTGGCGCAGCCGTAACCGAAGAACAACTGCTTGCCAACGCTGACTATATGGCAAAGCACCTGAAGAAATACGGCTGGCAATACATTGTTTGCGACATACAGTGGTACGAGCCTAACGCCAGGGATAACGACTACTTTAGTTTCACTCCCCTCAATATGGACGAATACGGCAGGCTTATACCGGCAGAAAACCGTTTTCCGTCCTCTGCCGGAGGCAAGGGCTTTAAGCCCATTGCAGACTATGTACACAACCTGGGACTGAAATTCGGCATCCATATTATGCGTGGCGTACCCAGGCAGGCTGCCGCATCCAACTGCCCCATCAAGGACAGCGAGCACACCTGCAGGGAGATTGCCCATCATTTTTCTGTTTGCAGTTGGAACACGGATATGTACGGTCTGTACAACTGCCGGGGCGCACAGGACTACTATAATTCAATAATCAATATGTACGCAGAATGGGGCGTTGATTTTATAAAATGCGACGACATTGCCGTTACAGAATTTAGGCGCTGGGATAACCCATACACAGCAGATTATGAAATAGAAATGTTACGCAAAGCAATCGACAACTGCGGCAGAGAGATTGTACTGTCACTATCCCCCGGCCCCGCTCCCATTGAGCACAAGGACCACCTATGTGCCAACGCCAATATGTGGAGGCTCACCGGCGATTTTTGGGACCAATGGGACAAGCTGTACGAAATGTTTGACAAATGCTACCAGTGGCAGGGTGTTACCGGCAAGGGCAATTATCCCGATTGTGATATGCTGCCCATCGGCAGACTCAGTAAAAACGGCACATGCCACGGCCATAGGGACAGAATGAGCAATTTTACCCGTGATGAGCACTACACCTTGATGACTTTGTGGGGTATATTCAAAAGTCCTCTGTTCATTGGCGGCAATATGCCCGACAATGATGAGTTCACTCTGTCATTACTGACCAATGCAGAATATTTGAATATGCACCAAAACAGTTATGGTGCGCACCAGGTGCTACGCAACGAAAGGAACGGCAAGGGCACAATAATTTGGGCAGCCAATGGCAAGGGCGCAAAATATCTTGCCGTGTTCAACACGGACACAAAGACCCGCAACATCAAGGTTGACCTAACATCAATCCTAATGCCGGATGCCGCATACTCACTGTACGATATATGGCAGGAAGAGAATGTTGGCATGGCAAAAAACAGCGTGACACTAACAGTAAATCCCCACGGCGCAAGGTTAATAAAAATCAGATAGAAACAACAAAGGGCGACAGATTATCTGCCGTCCTTTTCTTTGCGCCAACTACTAATTATGATACAGATTGTAACAATAAGGCGAACGCAGTTCGCCCCTACAGAAATCCAAAGGATTTTTGTTATTGTTTCATTTTTTGATATAATCTATTTACCGATTATGGCTCCCCTTATTATGTAATTAAGGGGAGCTGTCGCATACAGGGCTCCCACAAAGTCCCATAGACTTTGTGGGAAGAGGAGAAACGTATGTAGTGTTTATTATACATTTGCTTGCAAATGTATTCAAACACGAAATGTGTTTGGACGAGACTGAGGGGATAAAAGGTATATTGCACCCCTTTGTTTACAATCCCTCCACCACGCAAGCGTGGTCCTTATCTCGCCTGCCGGCTCGGTCGGTGCCTTTGCGCTCCATACAAAATGGAATATAATAACGATAAAAAAGGCACTCGATTTTTTCGAGTGCCTTAATAATTATTAATTAAACAAGCTCGATGATGCACATTTCTGCTGCATCGCCTCTACGAGGGCCTGTCTTAATAATGCGAGTGTAACCACCGTTTCTGTCCTCATACTTAGGGCCGATTTCGTCAAAAAGCTTCTTGACTACATCTTCCTTAGTGATGTAAGACAGAGCCTGTCTTCTTGAGTGGAGAGTGTCGTTCTTGCCAAGAGTAATCATTCTCTCAGCCATAGCACGAACCTCTTTTGCTCTTGTAACGGTTGTTTCAATCTTGCCGTTTTCTAAAAGATAAGTAACGAGTCCTCTGAGCATAGCCTGTCTGTGGTCAGTAGGTCTGCCCAATTTTCTGCTACCTGGCATTGAAATTACCTCCTTTAGTCCTCTTCCTTGCTAAGTTTGAAGCCCAGCGAAGCCAGCTTGCCAACTACCTCGTCAAGTGACTTCCTACCAAGGTTTCTAACTTTCATCATATCTTCTTCGGATTTACCAATCAAATCCTCTACTGTATTAATACCTGCTCTCTTCAAGCAATTGAATGAACGAACAGAAAGGTCAAGCTCTTCGATAGTCATTTCGAGAACCTTCTCCTTGCCGTCATCGTCCTTTTCTACCATAATCTCGGCATTGCCCATCTCCTCGGACAGGTCAACAAAGAGGTTAAGGTGCTCGTTGAGAACCTTAGCAGCCAGTGATGCTGCTTCGTCTGCTGGGATTGTACCATCAGTCTCAACATCGAGGATAAGCTTGTCAAGGTCAGTTTGCTGTCCTACACGGGTATTCTCAACTGTGTAATTAACCTTGAGTACCGGAGTGTAAATGGAGTCGATAGCGATAGTACCGATAGGCAGGTCCATAAGCTGCTTGTTGCGGTCACATGGAACATAGCCTCTACCGTTGTCTGCTGTGAGCTCCATAGTCACATTTGCGCCATCGTCAAGATAAGCAATGTGAAGCTCGGGATTAAGAATCTCTACATCTGAGCCATGCTTGATGTCACCTGCAGTAATTTCACCCTCGCCACTAGCCTCGATATAAAGTGTCTTCGGCTCCTCATCATGAATCTTAAGGATTACGTTCTTGAGGTTAAGCACAATCTCAGTAACATCCTCCTTAACGTGAGGAATAGTTGAAAATTCGTGTAATACACCGTCAATCTTAACGGAAGTGATAGCATAACCAGGAAGTGATGAGAGGAGTACTCTTCTCATTGAATTTCCCAGAGTTGTGCCAAAACCTCTCTCAAGAGGTTCAACAACAAATCTGCCTACGCTTCTGCTTCCCTGAGTAGATAAATCTACTATTTCGATATTAGGCTTGTCAATTTCTATCATTAGTAAGCCTCCTAAATTAAGTTTTGTTTCACTAAACAACAGTTGAATTAACTATTATCTAGAGTAGAACTCAACGATCAAATGCTCTTCAACAGGAGTAGCAATTTCCTCTCTCTCCGGGAGAGCAACAACCTTAGCTGTCATTGCATCCTTGTTGGACTCAACCCACTTTGGTACAGGGCGAGCAGAATTGGACTCAACAAGATTCTTGAACTCGTCAGTAGTCTTGCTTGTCTCCTTAACAGCAACTACGTCACCCGGCTTAACAAGGTATGATGGGATGTCAACCTTAGCACCGTTTACTGTGAAGTGAGCGTGGTTTACAAGCTGACGAGCCTGATTACGTGAGCTTGCAAAG
This sequence comes from Eubacterium sp., assembly GCA_051881195.1. Classification (GTDB taxonomy): domain Bacteria; phylum Bacillota; class Clostridia; order Oscillospirales; family Acutalibacteraceae; genus Eubacterium_R. The sequence goes on from JBJEPK010000079.1 coordinate 22,729, forward strand.
CCTGCTGTGTAAACAATATTGTCCAGACGGCTTTCACAAATCTGAAGAAGATTTGTACCGGTAACGCCTTCCTTACGCTCAGCCATAAGGAAATACTTGTGGAACTGACCCTCAGCAACTCCGTAGTAGCGACGTGCAGACTGCTTTGCACGAAGCTGAAGTCCGTATTCTGAAGTCTTTTTTCTATTTTGACCATGCTGGCCCGGTGCGTATGAGCGACGCTCTATAGCACATTTGCTTGAATAACATCTGTCGCCCTTGAGAAAAAGCTTTTTTCCTTCACGACGGCAAAGCTTACAAGCAGGTCCTGTATATCTTGCCATATCAAGTAACCTCCAAATAAATTATACACGACGTCTCTTTGGTGGACGACATCCGTTATGTGGGATAGGAGTAACATCTTTAATAAGACTTACATCGAGGCCTGCTGACTGAAGCGCTCTGATAGCTGCTTCACGACCTGAACCCGGACCCTTAACATAAACTTCAACAGTTTTCATACCATGCTCTGTTGCAATCTTAGCTGCAGTTTCTGCCGCAGTCTGAGCTGCAAATGGAGTGCTCTTCTTTGAACCACGGAATCCCATTTCACCGGCAGATGCCCATGAAACAGCGTTGCCCTGGGTGTCAGAAATAGTTACGATAGTATTGTTGAAGGTTGACTGAATATGAGCAACACCGCGCTCAATATTCTTCTTCTCACGCTTTTTGCGTGTAGAAGTTGTCTTCTTAGTAGCCATACTGAATATTCCTCCTACTTTACTTCTTCTTGTTTGCTATTGTCTTCTTAGGACCCTTGCGAGTTCTGGCATTGTTCTTAGAAGTTTGTCCTCTAACTGGGAGACCCTTTCTGTGACGAATGCCACGATAGCAACCAATCTCAATAAGTCTCTTGATGTCAAAAGCAGTGTTTCTGCGAAGGTCACCCTCTACTGTAAGGTTGTGGGTGATGTAGTCGCTGATTTTCTTGACATCATCTTCTGTCAAATCTCTGCAACGAGTATCCGGATTAACGCCTGTTGCATTGATGATTTCTGTAGCTGTGGTACGACCAACACCATAGATGTAGGTAAGGCCGATCTCAACTCTCTTGTCATTAGGTAAGTCAACACCTGAAATACGTGCCATTTTACAGTTTACCTCCGATATTTAGTTCAGGATTAGCCCTGACGCTGTTTATGCTTTGGATTTTCACAGATAACCATTACTTTTCCATTGCGCTTAATAACTTTGCACTTTTCGCAAATTTTCTTTACAGAAGGTCTAACTTTCATTTGAATATCCTCCTTAAATTTACTTTGAACGCCAAATTATACGACCCTTGCTTAGGTCATACGGTGACATTTCCATTGTTACCTTATCACCAGGCAGAATACGAATGTTGTTCATTCTGAGCTTGCCTGAGATATGGGCTGTGATTATGTGGTCGTTCTGCAATGCAACCCTAAAGGTTGTGTTAGGCATTGCCTCAACCACAGTACCTTCAACTTCTATCATATCTGACTTGGACATCTTTTACCTCGCTAAAATAATTACGATTGATGTTTATTAACTGGAATCACATTACGGCGTATTCGCCTGCAATTCAACTATGCTTTCGTCATAATTATCGGACCGTTTGATGTGATGGCGATGGTGTGCTCAAAATGAGCAGATGCATTGCCGTCAAGTGTCTTAACAGTCCAGCCATCAGAAAGCTGCTTAACCTTATAGGTTCCCAGATTAATCATCGGTTCAATTGCCAATGTCATTCCGG
>JBJEPK010000080.1:0-4294 GCA_051881195.1 Eubacterium sp.
TCAGTCGAGGTACCATCGTACATCTTCCTTCGCAAGAAAACGAAATTCAATCCCACTTCTCGAAGTCTGCCAGCGTGTAGAAATTTATTATTTGACTTTTTCTACACGCTGAGGACATTTGCAACGCAAATGTCCTTTTTTATACCTATGAGTTAAGGAATGTATTTACTTCTTCAGCACATCTATGTCCTTGTTCATATCCCAGCTGATATATGCTTTCCAGCTTTGGCACATCCTTTTCCAGGGTGCCGGTATGCAGTGGTACGCTGGGCTGTATAACATAAGCCTTGCCCTCTGCCTCCATTTGTTTTACATATTGCAGCTGGTTGTTGTACATAATGTGCCTGTTTTCCATGGCTTCCCGTATTTTTGGATACCTTTTGATTACTTTGCACATTCGTTTTGGGATTGGCTCTTTTACATATCCCTTGTGTTGGGTTAGGATTACTACAGCCTTTTGGCACCCGTCCTGATATGCGCGCTCCAAGGGCACAGAGTTAACCAATCCACCGTCAAAGTATGTTGCTCCGCCAATGTTCACTCCTTTAGTAACAATGGGCATACTGCAACTGGCTCTGATTTCCTTGCATCCCCATTCCCTAAATCCGTCGGGATAAAAGTATTCGGCTTTTCCCGTGCCTGCATTGGTGCATACTACACACATTTTTGTACCACTGTTTTCGTATGTGTCGTAGTCCAGTGGGCAAAGTTGGTATGTCAGTTCACCGAACAACCAGTCACCGTTTAGGAATTCACCGGATTTTATCAAATGGCTGAAGCCCATATATCTTTTGTCGTTGCAGTATTTAGTGGTGATTTCGTGTTGCCTGCCCTTGCAGCCTCCGATGTATGACACACCGTTACAACTACCGGCCGAAACACCGATTACGTACGGAAACTTGATACCATTTTCCATAAACGCGTCCAGTACGCCGCTGGAGTATATGGCTCGATTGCCTCCACCCTCCAGCACTAAACCACAGTTGTACATTTTATCATCTTCCTTGAAAAATAAAGCGACCTAATACAAGGTCGCTTTGTAAATTATTCAGCCTTTTTAGCAGCCTTCTTTTTTGGAGCAGCCTTTTTCTTTGGTTCTGCTTCCTTCTTTGCTTCCTCTATGGCAGCGTCTTCTTCCTTAACCTCAACAATTTCAATCTCGTTGTCACACTCGAAAAAATCGTTGTCGTCAAAGTATTCCGGCTCTTTCTTTGCGGTCAGCTTTGTGATAGCAAAATAAGCTGCAGCAGCCAGTCCTATAAGTGCTGCAATAACTGCAATAATCTTTGCGATTTTCTTAAAGTTCATAATTAGAACCTCCTTATATCTTTCCTTTACATTATAGTATTTATTATATTCAAAGTCAATAGTACAAAAGAACAAAAAATAAAACTTCCGTAAAATCACGGAAGTTCTTTGCTTTGTTAATTAAGCCTTGTTGAGCTTTGTTACAAGATTGCTCTTCTTTCTAGCAGCACAGTTCTTGTGTATGAGGTGCTTGTCAGCAGCCTGGTCAATCTTCTTGATAGCCTCTCTTACTACTACGTCCTTATCCTCTGCGTTTGCTTCGATAGCGGTGTTAGCCTTTTTGATAGCTGTCTTGAGTGCTGTGTTGCGAGCCTTGTTGTTAGCAGCCTTAGCCTGGTTAACCTTAACTCTCTTCTTTGCTGATTTGATATTTGCCATGATTTTCAACTCCTTTTGCGAGAAAGTGGATATAAAGGCATACGCCCAATTTCTATTTAATGCTGATTTATATTATCACAAGTTGAAATAAAATGCAAGCATTTTTTTATTTTTGGGCATACTTTTATTAAAAATGTATCAAAAAAGGGTGAAATGATATGCAAAATCGCACTGATTTAGCAGTAGAGAGTTACGAATCCAGCTCCTCTACCACTATCGACGGCGTAATCGTTGACCAAAAGGATGATGTGACCACCGTCACAGTATTGAACGATAATGGCGCAAAAGCGATAGGTAAGCCCGTGGGTAAGTATATCACTCTACAGTTAGAGGCCTTTGTTAGCGATAGCGACATATTCGACGGACGATTGGAGGATTTTGCGAGTATTCTATCCACAATTATGCCCGACCATGTGGAGTCAGTGCTTGTTGCTTGTCTTGGTAATGAACGAATTACAGCTGACTCTCTCGGACCGCTTACATCAAACTATATCCTGTCCACCAGACATATTATTATGGATGGTGATAATACTTTTGGAGATTTGTTCCCGGTTGCCACAATTTCTACAGGAGTGCTTGGCGATACCGGTATAGAGACTGCCGAGATAATAAAGGGCGTTGTTGCCCAGATACGACCGTCCTTAGTCATTGTGGTGGACGCTCTTGCCGCTACCTCAACCAATAGATTGGGCACTACGGTACAGTTTTCTGACACGGGTATTTCACCCGGTTCGGGAGTTGGCAATCACCGTAATGAACTGTCCCAATCCACTTTGGGAGTACCGGTTATATCAGTTGGTATTCCCACAGTGGTTAGTACATCGGTGATTAGTGGTGATATCAGTGATACTGCATTTGTTACCCCCAGGGAGATAGACCGTATCACCCAGCAGGGAGCCAAGCTTATTGGAATGGGCATTAATATTTGCTTTCAAAAGAGTATTACACCGGCTGAGCTATACACATTGGTAGGATAATAGTATTATTTTGTCTTTGTCATCATATATATTAATTATAATTATTTATTAACATTATATATGGTGAAATAATGAACAAGCATATATCTCATTTTTTATACAACATCCTGGTAGCTGTTTCAATTACCGCTTTGTGTATCGCAGGCGCGCCCTATATCGCACCGGTGTTTGCATCTGTGTCCCAGTCGGTAATATCCAACAAGCCAACATTAAACTATGCCGACTTTGTCAATGCAGATATTACCAATGATAAACCTGAGCAGCAGGCACATAATACTACTACGACATCCAAGGACGACCGGCAGGTTATGAATGCAATCGTATCGAAGGACGGCTTCGACGATAGCGATATTACTGCAACACCTCCTGATATAGCAAAATTGATGCGCTCTGCCGTAATGGATCAGACAGCCAAAAAAGGTGCGACCAGTGAGCAGAATTATCGAGGTGGAGGCCAACTTTTGTCCTATGGTAAGGTTCAAGTACAGGCTACTATTCCATCCTCATTTTACTCGCCTGATATCAAGGCGCTGCTTAAGCAGGGGACGGATCTGTCAATTCCGGACAAGTCAAAGCCTACTATTCTAATTTACCATTCCCATACCACGGAGGCGTACTCGCTTTTGGATGTCGGTTATTATATTGATTCCGACTCACGCTCTAGAGATTCTTCACGGAATATGGTGCGAGTCGGAGACGATTTGACCTCATATCTCCAAAAAGCCGGATTTAATGTTATTCACGACAGAACAATTCATGATACTGATTACAATTCTTCATACGATTCCTCCCGTGCCACAGTAGAAAAGTATTTAGAAAAATATCCATCAATTGAGATTACCATTGACGTTCATCGTGACGATATTACTTTTAAGGATAAAACAAAGATTAAGCCAACAAAAAAGATTAATGGAAAAAAGGCAGCCCGTATGATGATTATCGCCGGATGTCAGTATAATCGCGTAAAGAACTTTCCTGACTGGGAGGACAATCTGCGATTTGATTTGCAGGTCCAAAGCAAAATGGCAAAGGAGTATCCCGGTCTTATGCGACCGATTCTTTTTTCGGAGCGCAAATATAATATGTTTGAGACACCATATTCCTTTTTGTTAGAGATTGGCACGGATGCCAACACCTTGGACGAGGCGTGTTACTCTGCCCGTCTGTTTGGCAAGGCGCTGGGCGATATGCTTAATGATGAATACATAAAATGATAGGATTTTGATTATGAAAAAGGAAGTTCGCATATTAACCCTGGCAACTATTGCGTTAGCAATTGGTATTACTGTATCATATTATAATACTAGCTCGCTAGGTTATGACAATGCCAATATTCTGTCTTTTGACACAGAACAAATAAATCTGTTTGATTATCATATCAGATATGATGATATAGAAAAATATTATAAAAAAATGACAGAATATTTACCGGAAGAAATCATAGTAATATAGGAATATTCTACATAATGTGGTTTTTTCAGAACAAAATCAATATTCCATCCAATATATTGTGTATCGAAAAATGTGGAACACTCGGCAAGGTGTAATAAAATAGAAAAAATTTTTAATTTTTCAAAAAAAACTGTTGACAATTGAGGTTGTAGATGGTATTATGTCTAAGCCGTCGCAAA
>JBJEPK010000081.1:0-4232 GCA_051881195.1 Eubacterium sp.
GAATTGATCTGGCAGCTTAATTCTTTTTTGTGTCTACAAAGTATTGACTACTTTACAAGCACCTTCCTTTTTTGTTATATAAACATTGTGATAATAAGCGCTATAACCAATACTGCTGCAATAATGCCAAGAGCCTTTGCGATACGGGTAACGGCGTCGAACATATTGGTAGGAGATAGTTGTAAAAGAGCATATTTTAATGGCTTTTGCACACTATTACCTACAATATCCCTATATCTTAGGTCGTATGTGCTGATATGAGCGTCGCTGAACAAATCAATCACTCTAACACCTCTATCCTTGCCCGGACCATAGACATTAAAGCCACATCCCTGGGTATAACCAACATCAATACCATCAATATCACCGTTGAATGAGTTATTGTGGTCGTGGCCAAAATACAAACCCTTGACCTCGCCCCTTTCCTTGAAGGCGTCGAACTCGCCGCTATTCACTTGCGGGTCAGCCGGAGATTCGCGCATAAATGCAGCATCGTTTACTCTATCCTTTGTCAATACATAGTACTCTCCGTCGTGAGTTCTAAAGCCACGAACAGCACCTTTTTTTGTACGCTTGACCCGATGCATCAGCTGAAACACCTCGCATACGGGAATATGCTGAATAACAACGGATGGCACAGGAGCGCCGGTTAATTTTTCGTACTTATCTCTGGTATCACGATACCAATTAATCTGGTTTTCGTGAACATTGTCGTACCCTATTTTTAGGCTACTATGACTATCAATGGTGTACAGCAGGTACTTAATATCGTCTCCATCCTTTATCTCAAAACAATGATTGCCAACGCCGTCGATACCCTCCGCTGACTCACCGATAAAGCCCTCAAATTCCTTATATATATCAAATTGCTCCTCATTAGTCAGTCCTACCTGTCTGTCATGATTACCAAAGCAGATTGCAAAAGGAATACCACGGTCGATAACCGGCTGTACCAGTTGACCCAAAACTCGTTTAACCTCTTCCCTGCTGCCTTTAAAACTACGATAACCCCAAATTTGGTCGCCGCTATAGACTACCATATCAGGTTCTGATTTATCCAATCCTGCCTCAATAAGCCTAATTGTATTGGGATTTACCTTTCTGCCCTCTTGGGTATCTGCAATCATGAGTATTCTGAATTTTCCGTCCTTAAATTTTAATTCCATATTCATCACCTTATATATGATACCACAACCCGGGACACAAATCAAACAAAACCCTTTCACAAAATTATAAATAATTCATAGTATGTTTTAGAAACAGGAAAGGAGGTCACACGATGGGTTGCGGTTGTAATAACAATTGTGGCTGCAATGGTTCATCCTGGATTATTATCCTTATCATTATCCTGCTCCTCTGTGGTGGTATGGGTAATGGCTGCGGTGACTGTTGCTGCAACTAATCACAAAACATTGTCCGGAAGCCGAGGGGGAACCCTCGGCTTTTTGGCATTTTTGGATACATATATTGTCATATTATAGTTTTTGTTATACAAATATGTTGAAAAATATTGGTTAGTTTTAACATTTTTTGATATAAGTATTGCATTTTTTTTGTTAAAGTGTTATAGTATTTATTGTAAGAATATGTGAGTGATTGCTCACCAATTAAAGGAGATGTTGTGTATGAACGAATACATAGAAAGTGTAATCAAAACCGTTGAGCGCAGAGACTGTGCAAAGCCGGAGTACATCCAATGCGTTAAAGAAGTTTACAGGTCACTGGAAAAAGTAATTGACCGACATCCGGAATATGTTGAGGACGACCTACTATCCCGTATGGCAGAGCCGGACAGACTAATCACCTTCCGTATTGCGTGGGTGGATGACAATGGCAAGACACAGGTTAACCGTGGCTACCGAGTACAGTTTAATTCCGCCATCGGTCCATACAAGGGTGGACTCAGATTCCATCCCAGTGTTAACTCATCAATTATGTACTTTCTGGGATTTGAGCAAACCTTTAAAAATTCACTTACCGGACTGCCGATGGGTGGCGCCAAAGGTGGCTCGGATTTCGACCCCCGCGGCAGGAGCAAGGGCGAGATTATGAGATTTTGCCAGGCATTTATGACAGAGCTATATCGTCATATTGGTCCAAATGTTGATGTACCCGCCGGTGATATTGGTGTTAGTTCAAGAGAGATTGGCTACTTATTCGGTCAATATAAGAGAATTGCCGATGCATTTGAAAACGGTGTAATCACCGGTAAAGGTATTGCATACGGTGGCTCATTGATTAGACCGGAGGCTACAGGCTATGGCGCTGTGTACTACACCTGTGAGGTACTGAAGCATAACGCAGAGGACATCAAGGGAAAAACCGTTGCTGTATCCGGATTTGGTAACGTGGCTTGGGGTGCCTGCAAAAAGATTGCCGAGTTAGGCGGTATTCCTGTTACAATCTCAGGTCCTGACGGATATATATATGACAAGGACGGTATCATTACCGAAGAAAAAATAGATTATCTTCTTGAAATGCGTGCATCGGGCAGGGACAGATGCCAGGATTATGCTGACAAATTTGGTGTACCTTTCTTTAAAGGCGAAAAGCCTTGGGGAATCAAGGTTGATATTGCTATGCCTTGTGCTACACAGAACGAAATTGGCATAAAAGAAGCAAAACAGATTATTGCAAATGGTACAAAGTACTACATCGAGGTTGCAAATATGCCAACGACCGAGGAAGCGCTTAACCTACTTATGTCCACTGATGGCGTCATCGTTGCTCCGTCAAAGGCGGTAAACGCCGGTGGTGTATGCGTATCCGGTCTCGAAATGAGCCAAAACAGTCAGCGCCTTTCGTGGACAGCTGAAGAAGTAGACAAAAAGCTACATGCCGCTATGGTCAATATCTACAATAACTCCGTTGCGGCAGCCGAAAAATACGGACTGGGATATAACCTGGTTGCCGGTGCAAATATTGCCGGATTTGAAAAGGTTGCACAAGCAATGATGGAACAAGGTATTTACTAAAAAACTAACGGGAGACACTGTACCGGTGCCTCCCCTTTTTATGTATATTGACAAAAAACAGCTCCCGAACCGGGGAGCTGTTTATGTTATAAATTATGATGCCAGAGCGCCAACAATCATCATGTAGTCACCAATCTGTACACCGAATTCAGGACCGCCCTCCATCATCAGATTTTGGTTGGCAGTCATCTCGAACATATCACCGGTGCCCATAAGAATAGCCAATGCTGACATAGGACAATCGAACTTCATATTAAAGAATGGTTTTGCTCTCTTGTACTCGCCTCTACCGGCTCTGGACTTGCCTGCCTTTACACGAATGTAAGCAGTGCACTCGGGATGGCCGACAACCTCCCACTGATAGCAACGATCCGGGGACTTAAGCGCCCACTCATGGATAGCAGGATGGCCCAGCTTATTAAGCTGGGAAATGCCGGAGGACAGCAGGTAAAAATACAACTTGCAAAGCAGTACCTGGTCAGCCTCGGTCTTAACATCCTTGGGGTCCTTAATACCCAGTAATGCAGACATCTTAAGCAGTACCTGCATAAATTTCAAGAACTTACCGAAATTCTTTATTTTCATCTTTGGGAGCTTAGTCATATCGCCCTTCATAAAAGCATTCATCTTTTCCATTGAAGAGAAAGCAAGCTCGCCATCAATTTTTTCTTGACCAAGATATTCGCCCAGCTTAACGGACCACTCGCCGTTCTCTACAATAAAATGAACAGCCTCCTTGTCCTCAACATTAACCATAGCGGATACCTGGTATATAGCGTTGACGCCCTCAAACTTCTTTTTTAGTTCCGGGACATCGGTAGCAATGGTCTTCATAAGAGGCAACGCGCCAGCCATAAAGACCTTATTAGTGTAGCGAACCTCATCGCTTGGCATAATAATACACTCCTTTCAAGTAGTTGATGTGATTAAGACAAATTAGAACTCATCGTCCCAAGCATCATCTGCTTCAAAATCAGCGTGCATCATCTCTTGGATAGTTTCTGCGATACCGTTGGCATCAATCTTTGCCAAAGCAAGAAGGTCTTCCTGAAGACCGATTGTTGAGAAAGCATTTTGGTGGCCAAGCATTTTGAATGCACAAGCCTTACCACTCTTGGCAACAACCTCGGCAACAGCAGAACCAAGACCGCCCATAACCTCATGGTCCTCGGCAGTGATGATACGACGGGTATCCATAATTGCACTCATAACAGCCTCTTCATCAATAGGCTTGATTGTGTGCATATTGATAACTCT
>JBJEPK010000082.1:0-75613 GCA_051881195.1 Eubacterium sp.
TTTAATTACTCAATTTCTTTAAAAAAGTCTTGACTTTTAATAGTTAGTCACCTCGCTGCTCTTATCTTGATTATATCACAAATCATTTGTCAGTCAACACTGTTGCCGTGGTGCTCTTATTGTGCTACAATATTGGGAGAGGTGTTTTTTATGAAAAAGGTAAAAATTACGGTTGTCCGTATCACCGCCTATCCGGACCTGATGGCAAAGTACGAAAATCCTATATCCCACGCCTGCTCTATGCACGAGGGTGATGTGTATATTGCCAACGGTTGGCAAAAGCCGTCGGGATTCTGTGACAGCGCATGGGATAGCATATCTCCGTTTGTTATGACTCTCGCTCACGGCGGCGGTGATTTTTATGACGGTTGGATGCGTAATCCTCGCTCTGCCATGATTTCCTGCAACGATGGTTTTAGACCCGTTAGCTTTTATCTTGAGGCTCTTGAACAGGAAGCAGAATAAACATAATATGATATTGATTTTTTGTTGCATTTTTAATCGGAATATATTATAATCCCTAATGTCAGTTCGCAAAATCCTGACCAGTCACATGCCTGTGGCTTCTAAAAACAAAACTAAGGAGAAAATTTAAAATGAACAAAAAGACACTTTTTATTGCACAAACAGCAATAATCGCAGCAATGTATGCTGTACTCACTTATGCCCAAAACTTGATTTTGCCGGGCACAACATCAATGGCAGTTCAGTTCCGGGTATCCGAGGCACTTAATGTGCTGGCGCTGTTTACGCCGGCTGCTATTCCGGGACTCACTATTGGTTGCGTAATTTCCAATCTTTACAACATTGGCTCAGGTCTGCCTCTGGATATGATATTCGGCTCTCTGGCGACTTTGGGCTCTGCGGTGTGCATTTACACCCTGCGCAATGTTAAGATTAAGTCATATCCGGCCTTGGCAATGCTTATGCCGGTAATTTGGAACGGCGTAGTAGTAGGCTGGGAGATAGAGTACTTTTTTATAGAGGGCGATTTTGAGTGGATTGGCTTCTTGACCCAGGGTGGCTTGGTAGCATTGGGCGAGGTTGCAGTTATGCTGACTCTGGGCACAGCAGTGTACTATGTTATGGTTAATCGCCGTTTGGACAAAAAGCTGTTCCCAACAAAATAATGAGTATTATCACGGTTACGAAATTCGTAGCCGTGATTTTTTATCACAAATAAGGTAATAGCTTCTCCAATATTATTTTGACAGCCAATACCTTTATGATGTATAATATATGTGCAATGTGTTTTGCATATAAATTTAGTAGTATTTTTAATCGAAAAGGGGGATTAAATATGAAATACGAAATTAAAGGCGGTAATTTTCCCGTGCTGGTGTGCCAGGTTGAGCCAAATGAGACAATGATTACTGAGGGTGGTGGCATGAGCTGGATGTCACCTAATATGAAAATGGATACAACCGGTGGCGGTTTGGGCAAAATGCTGGGCAGATTGGTAACCCAGGAGTCCATATTCCAAAACAAATACACTGCCATTGGCGGAGTAGGCGAGATTGCCTTTGCCAGCAGCTTTCCGGGTGATATTATCCCGTTAGAAATTGGTCCCGGTAAGGAATATATTTGCCAAAAGAGTGCGTTCCTTGCATCTACGGCAGGCGTTGACCTTTCTGTTTATTTCAGAAAAAAGCTGGGCGCAGGTCTGTTTGGCGGTGAAGGCTTTATTATGCAAAAGCTTGCAGGCAACGGTATTGCATTCATCGAGATTGACGGTACTGCAATCAAGTATCAGTTAGCACCCGGACAACAGATTATTGTTGATACAGGACATGTGGTTATGATGGAGACAACATGTTCGCTGGATGTCCAGACTGTCAAGGGAGCAAAAAATATTTTCTTTGGCGGTGAGGGACTGTTTAACACTGTTGTTACCGGACCCGGCGAGGTTGTTCTACAGACAATGCCGGTCGTTAAGTTGGCTGAGGCTATCATTCCGTATATCCCAACCGGCAACTCAAATTAGTATATACAGAACGCTCTTGGTGAGCGTTCTTTTTTACTTATTATCTGTTTTGGTACAATCTTGAGCCGCAGCTATGGTGGCAAGGCTGTCACCCAGTTGTACAAATAGTGCTGACAGCAGAGATATTTGTTCCGCGGTTTTGTCCTGTGCTATGGCGCAGGCCAGTGCACTTACAGTCATATTTAGCTCACAGGGATTCACATTTTCACCACTTTTCGTAAATAATAAATTAGGAAACTGTATAAAAAACAGAGAAAAACAAAGAAAAAACGAGCAATTTCAATTTATTTTAATTTTGTTCTTGACTATTTTGTCCCCTCGTGATATTATATTCCAGCATTGAAAAAGATTTATTGGAGGAAAAGATTATGTCAACATTTATGCCAAAAGCTGACGAAATCCAGCGCAAGTGGTATGTTATCGACGCTGCAGACAAGCCGCTTGGTAGAGTTGCTGCAGAGACTGCTGTTCTTCTTAGAGGCAAGCATAAGCCGATATTCACACCAAATGTAGATTGCGGCGATTTCGTTATTATCATTAACACAGACAAGGCTGTACTCACCGGAGACAAGCTTAACAAGAAGCTTTATCAGCACCATACCGGTTATATCGGTAACCTCAAGGAGGTAAAGTACGGCACACTTATGCAGGAGAAGAGCGACTTTGCTATGCAGCTTGCTGTTAAGGGTATGATTCCTGACACAACACTGGGCAGAAAGCAGCTCACCAGATGCAAGATTTACAAGAACGCAGAACACAAGCACGAGGCTCAGCAGCCTGAAGCTTGGGAAATGTAAGGGAGGTATATAGATTATGTACGAGACAAATCCTTATTTCTACGGAACAGGCAGAAGAAAAGAATCTGTAGCTCGTGTACGCGTTTATGCAGGTACAGGCAAGATTATCATTAACGACAGAGACATCGACGATTACTTTGGTCTTGACACTCTTAAGCTTATCGTTCGTCAGCCTCTTACACTTACAGACACAACAGAGAAGTTCGACATCATTTGCAGAGTAAATGGCGGCGGCGTTTCCGGTCAGGCCGGTGCTATCCGTCACGGTCTCTCCAGAGCACTTCTTCAGTATGACGAGTCACTTCGTCCTGCACTCAAGAAGGCCGGCTTCCTTACTCGTGACCCTCGTATGAAGGAGAGAAAGAAGTACGGTTTGAAAGCTGCGAGAAGAGCACCACAGTTCTCAAAGAGATAATCATACTATATCGACACAAGGACACTTCGGCTACGGAGTGTCTTTTTTTGCGTACAAATATTTTTGCAAAAATTGTTGACAAACCCAGATGTCGGTGTTATTATGTAACTCCAGATATGTAACAGTAGTTACATAACATAGTTGTAGAGAGGTTAATTTATGCCACCAAAAGCAAAATTCACAAAGGAACAAATAATAAAAGCAGCTGTGGATGTTACCAGGGAGCAGGGTATATCCGCTGTTACTGCTCGTGAGGTGGGCAAACAGTTGGGAACATCGTCAACACCGGTGTTCGTTGCATTTGAGAATATGTCCGACCTAAAGCAGGAGGTATATAACTCGGTTAAAAATGATTTTTATCATTTTTTGTGCGAGGGGTTGGAGCAGTCGCCTGCATTTAAGGGCTTTGGTATTCGTATGATTGAGTATGCCAGGGATTATCCAAATTTGTTTGCTGCTGTGCACATGAATTTTACTGCCGGCAATATCAACTATGACGATATGACTATGAATATGATGGGCGCCGGCGAGTGTATTGAGGCTATAAAGAGACAGACCGGATTCGGTGATGAGGATGCTATGCGTATGTTCAAGCAAGTGCTTATTTCGGGCTTTGGTATCTGCTATTTGGTATCGTCAAAAACCTGTGAATTTACGCAGCAACAGTTGGATGAGTACCTTGGTGTCGCCTATGCCGGTTCCTTGATGGCGATTAAAAAGGGTAATATGGAACAGTACCATATTCACCCAACAATGAGAGGCAACGAATGATAGAAAAACTAAAAAACAAATTTATCAACTTTTGTAAATGGGTGTGGAGCGAATGTAAGGATTGGCACACGCTGGTACTGTTTTTGGTAGTGGTGTTTTTTATGTACACCCCGGTTTGGGGCGGGTATCTGTTACATCTTATATTCAAAATCAAGTGGGGCTCGGTTGTTGCAACCACCTATCTTGCTTTTTGGGCAGGACCGTTTACGCCATATTTCCCACTATGTATTGCTATCACCCTGGGATTAAAAAAGATAATAGAAAGAGTTAAATGTAAAAAAGATTTATCGGAGGATTTTATGAACAAGGATTATATCATTAGACCTGAAAGAAAAGAGGAGTACCGCGAGGTAGAAAACTTAGTTAGAGAGAGTTTTTGGAATGTGTACCGTCCGGGTTGCTTGGAGCATTATGTTCTCAACCAGCTTCGCGATGACAAGGACTTTGTGCCGGAGCTTGATTATGTTATGGAAAAGGACGGCAAGATAATAGGACAAAATATTTTTGTCAGAGCCACCGTCAAGGCAGATGACGGCAGGGAGATTCCTGTTATGGCTATGGGTCCTATTTGTATTACCCCTGAGCTGAAGAGACAGGGTTATGGCAAGGCTATCCTGGACTACACATTGGAAAAAGCAAAGGAACTGGGCTGTGGTGCAGTTTGCTTTGAGGGCAATATTGACTTTTACGGCAAGAGCGGATTTACCTACGCCCGTGAATACGGTATTCGTTATCACGGATTGCCCGAGGGCGAAGACTCCTCATTTTTCCTGTGCAAGGAATTAATCGACGGTTACCTTGATGGAATAACCGGCGAATATTCTACACCGCAGGGATATTTTGTGGACGAGGCAGAGGCTGAGGAATTTGACAAGCAATTCCCACCAAAGGAGAAGTTAAAGCTGCCCGGTCAATTGTTTTAAGAAAAATAGGGGTTTGTTATGAAGGATTTTGTTATGGCGGCATTGCCCTGGATTATAATGGGCGTTAGTATTGCTGCGGTTTTTGTTGTTTACAACAGCCTAGGAAAAGACTTGACAAAAAAGAAGAAGACCGGTGTCGGGTTCTTTGTTATGTCGCTGGCTATGTATGTAATTGCTATTGTCAGTCATTACGGAACAGAAAGCGCTCAATCTTCCACTGTTACTTGGGCGTGCCTTGGCTCAATGATGCTTTGCCTGGGCGCCACATTCTATAATACTAAAACAGAAAATGGAAATGAAGAAGAGCAGGAGAGTGAAAATGAGTAAAGCATTATGCGGGGCTGATTGTTCGGTTTGCCCGTCAAAAAACATTTGCAAGGGCTGTGAGGCTACGGATTGCAAGCCCTTTGGCAAAAAATGCTTTGTGGCAGAATATATAGGAATGAACGGCATTGATAATTACAAAATTTTCAAATCAGGCTTGCTCAATGAGATAAACCAATTGCTGACCTCTATCGGTGTACCCAATGCAGACGCGCTGTACGAGTTGGCGGGTTCATTTGTTAATTTGGAGTACGATATTCCCAGTGGTAAAAAAGTCAAGTTCCTTGACGACCAAAAGATTTACTTAGGTTGTCAAATTGAGTTTGGCGATATGGGTATTTGCTACGGCGTTGTAGCAGATTTAGGCTTTATATTGGTATGCAGCTACAGTGTGGACGGCAGTCAGTCGGAGCTGATTGCCTACAAGAAGAGATAATGCCGACTGATATTAAGTGGACCGAAGCCAATTGGAATCCATGGCACGGGTGCACAAGGATTAGTGACGGATGTAAGCATTGTTATGTTTACAGACAGGACGAGGCTCACGGCAACGACAACTCATCCATGTGCAAAAAGAATTTGGATTTTTATAAGCCGGTTAAGAAAAAGCGTGGCGTATCCTACAAGATTCCGCCACATTCCATAGTGTACACCTGTTTTACCTCGGATTTTCTGCTGGAGGATGCGGATGAGTGGCGTAATGAATGTTGGCAGATGATGAGGGAGCGTAGCGATTGCTATTTCTATTTTTTCACAAAGCGTATTGACAGATTGGCGCAGTGCCTACCCGATGACTGGGGTGACGGCTACGACAATGTGCTGGTGGGCTGTACTGTGGAAAACCAGCAGATGGCAGATTACAGATTGCCGATTTTTAGGTCACTGGCCATCAAACATAAGTCAATTATTATTGCACCGATTCTCGGCAAAATTGATATTAGTCAATACCTTGATGATACCATCGAGGAGGTATCCGTGGGCGGTGAGTCCGGAAATGAGGCCAGAGCTTGCAATTACGATTGGATACTGGATTTGCGTAATCAGTGTGTGGAGGCTAATGTGCCTTTTAGGTTTCATCAAACAGGCGCTAGATTTATTAAAGATGGCAAGGAGTATCGCATTCTTCGTCGTTACCAGCATTCCCAGGCCCACAGAGCAGATATTAACTATCGCATAGGCAAGGACGGTGTTCCTGAGACTGCTGCAATATACAAAGAGGAGAGGCTGCTAAATAATGAAAACAGTAATCATTAATGGCCAAAATCATAAGGGAAGTACCCAACATATCGCTCGAATGTTGGCGCAGGAGATAACAGAGCAGGAGAATATTACAGAATTCTTTTTGCCCAGGGACCTCAATCATTTTTGTCTGGGATGTTATTCGTGTATGGATGATTTGGAGCGATGTCCGTTTTATACTGAGAAAAAGGTAATTGCCGATGCTATGGAACAGGCTGATTTGCTGATTCTGGCCTCGCCCAATTATTGTATGATGCCGTCGGCACCTATGAAGTCCTTTCTCGATTTGTTCTATCAGTATTGGATACCACATAGGCCCCAGGCGTGTATGTTTACAAAAAAGGCAGTAGTAATATCCACCACCGCAGGTATCGGTGCCGGTAAGGTATGCAGGGACCTTAAGAGAACTTTGGCATACTGGGGCGTTCCGTACATAAGGAGCTATAGCCTGGCAGTGCAGGCGTCATGTTGGAATGAGGTCAGCGACAAAAGAAAAGCGAAAATAAAAAAAGACATTACCGCATTGGCAAAACATATAAAGAGTGCAAAGTGCGGTGCGCCGTCACCATACATCAGATTTATGTTCGCTATGATGAAAATGACAAAAAAGAATGACACCCATCCGGAAGCCGAATATTGGCGTCAGCAGGGATGGTTGGACAACAAAAAACCATGGAGGAATTGATATGAAAAACAAGTATAATGCTAATCCGCTATTGCATGCGCTGTTGCCGATATTCATTACAATAGCGTATATACTAATCGGCGCATTTTGTGGTTGGAGAGGATGGGGATACGGCTGGATTTTGTTCCTGCTGATTCCTATTGTGGAAACCTTGATTAATGCAATCAAGCTTAAGGACCCGTCAAAGTTTGCCTACCCGGTATTGGTTACTGCCATATTCCTTATACTGGGCTTTGCTTTCAGCTGGTGGCATCCGGCTTGGGTGCTGTTTGTTACAATTCCGGCTTATTATGCTATATGCGACGCCGTTAAGAAGTCCAAGGCACCACAGGCGCCTCAGTATCAGCCACCGCAGAACGGCGCATCGTATTATCAGCCGCCACAGGATGGCGCGCCGAATTATCAATCACCGCCGGAGGGTACATACCGGCAGCCTCCACAGGATCAGCAGCCACAATATTATCAGCCGACTGCATATCAGGAACAAAAAAACAACTCAACTGCTATTGTGATTACTGTTATTGTATCGGTTGCCGCAATTATTATAGTTGGTATGACCTTTGCTTATTCTTGGTTCACCGGCAGCGGAATTGATTTTGTTTTATCTGATGACGAAAAGAGTGCTACTGCCATTGAGGGTAATTGTCAGTTCGGTACTGATGAGATTGACAGTATCGAGATTAATTGGGTTAACGGCGATGTTGATATTAACTATTATGACGGCGACAAGATTACCGTTACAGAAAGCGGTAAGTCCAAGAACAAGATGACCTGCGACATTGATGATGGTGAACTGGTGATTGATGAGTTTTCGTACTCAAAGAATTTTGGTAACATGTCCACCAAGGATTTGACTATTCAGTTGCCGCAGGGATTCAGCCTCAAGGATTTGGAGATAAATGCTGTTTCCTCCAATATAGAGATAAACGATATTGAGGCCGACTCCGTTGAGTTTGAGACCGTTAGCGGTAATATTTCTGTCACCTTTGGCAGCCAGCCCGGAGTTATCGACTGCGAGAGTGTAAGCGGCGATGTAAATATTCTGTTGCCAAAGGACATAACAGGCTACTTTATCCGGGATGATAGTGTGTCAGGCAAGGTTATTTGCGACTCAAAAAAATATGGAGACGGCTCAACAAGGATTAATCTTGAGTCTGTCAGCGGCAATTATACTATTGACATAGCAGAATAGCGAAATAGCAGAGTATAACCATCGAATATTCGGTGGTTATATTTATTTTTCGGTATCATAATTTTTGATGATTTAGTTGTTGAAATAGCAACAATACTGTGATATTATTAAAATGATTAAGTACGGTAAATATCGTATTAATTTACAATTTTTGAGAGGTAAAGTTTATGGAAAAATTGAAGGTAGGCATCATCGGTGCCGGTAGAATCGGCCAGGTGCATGCAAAGTCAATCACCTATCACATCCCACAGGCAGAGATTATCGCCATTTCTGACATTTTTGTGGATGGTGCAAAGAAGGTAGCAGATGAATTGGGTATCCCTAACTATTATGAGGATTACCACGAAATTCTTAATAATCCCGACATTGATGCAGTCCTTATTTGCTCATCAACAGACACCCACGCTGATATTGCTGTTGAGGCTGCTCAGGCCGGCAAGCACATTTTCTGTGAAAAGCCGGTTGACCTTACTATTGCAAAGATCAAGAAGGTTATCGCTGCCGTAGAAAAGGCAGGAGTTAAGCTGCAAATTGGCTTTAACAGAAGATATGACCATAATTTTGCTTACATCAAGGCACTTGCCAATGAGGGTAAATTGGGCAATCTGCAAACAATTAAGATTACATCCCGTGACCCCGAGCCACCTTGTATTGACTATGTAAAGGTGTCAGGTGGTATCTTCCTTGATATGACTGTACATGACTTTGATATGGCTCGCTTTATCGGCGGTGAGGTTGAGGAAGTATATGCCAACGCAACTGTTATGGTTGACCCTGCCATTGGCGATGCCGGAGATGTTGATACTGCACTTGTAGCACTCAAGTTTAAGAGTGGTGCTATCGGAGTTATTGACAACTGCCGTCAGGCTTGCTACGGCTATGACCAAAGACTTGAGGTGTTTGGCTCAGGCGGTCAGGCTTCTGCGGCAAATGATACTCCTACCAATGTATCTTATATCAACGGCGACGGCAATGTTACCGACAAGCCACTTTACTTCTTCCTTGAGAGATATATGCAATCATTCACTGACGAGATGACTGAGTTCATCAACGCAGTACAGAACGACATCCCTACAAAAACCACAGTTAACGACGGTCTTGAGGCTCTTCGTCTCGGTTTGGCAGCAAAGCTTTCTGTTGCAGAGCACAGACCGGTAAAACTTTCAGAAATTGAGGCTTA
The DNA here is from genome assembly GCA_051881195.1 of Eubacterium sp. Taxonomy (GTDB): domain Bacteria; phylum Bacillota; class Clostridia; order Oscillospirales; family Acutalibacteraceae; genus Eubacterium_R. Next base: position 9,511 of record JBJEPK010000082.1, read on the forward strand.
ATCATGAAAAGAGAAAGACTTACTATGGCCCAGGCTTTGGTAAAATTCCTGGACAATCAGTATATTGAGGTTGATGGCGTTGAGTCAAAGTTCGTGTCCGGTATTTTCGGTATCTTCGGGCACGGCTGTGTAGTAGGCGTTGGCCAGGCGCTGGAGCAGGGAGGGCATAACCTTAAGTTCTACCAGGGCAAGAACGAGCAGAATATGGCTCTTGCCGCTGTAGCTTATGCAAAGCAGATGGACCGCAAGGCCATCATTCCCTGCGTATCATCAATCGGCCCGGGCGCTACCAATATGGTAACAGCCTGTGGATGTGCTACTGCAAACAGAATTCCACTTTTGGTACTGCCCGGCGACACCTTTGCTTGTCGTCAGCCGGATCCCGTTCTTCAGCAGGCAGAATTTTTTGACAATTATGGCAGAACAGTAACAGACGCATTCAAGGGCGTGTGCCATTACTTTGACCGTATTGTCAGACCGGAGCAGCTGATGACTGCTTGTATCAATGCAATGCGAGTGCTCACCGACCCTGCGGATACAGGTGCTGTATGTCTTGCTATGCCACAGGATGTTGAGGGCGAGGCTTATGATTACCCGGAGCATTTTTTGCAGAAGAGAGTTTGGCATATCGACAGACGCCCAATCAGTGTATCCCAACTTGATAGAGCTGTTTCTGTGATAAAGCAAGCCAAAAAGCCTATTATCGTTTGTGGCGGAGGCGTTAGATATTCCGGAGCGGAAAAGGAACTTCAGGCTTTTGCCGAAAAGTATAATATTCCTATTTCCGAAACCCAGGCAGGCAAGAGTATGATTGATTGGTCCCATCCTCTCAATCTTGGTGGTATCGGCGTTACCGGCGGCAAAGCTGCAAATGTAATTGCAAAGGATGCTGATTTGGTAATCGGCGTTGGTACTCGATTTACTGACTTTACAACATCATCCAAGTGGCTGTTTAAGGAAGACAGAAAGGTGCTGGGCATTAACATTTGTCCGTTCGACGCCTACAAGATGGACGCAGAGGCAATAGTCGCTGATGCAAAGGAGGCAATTTCTGCTCTTACAGATGCACTTGACGGCTACAAAACAGCGTACACTACCGAGATTGCCGATGCAAAAAAGGAGTGGGATGCAATAGTTGACGAATATTATTCAACTGAGCTTCCCGGCGGACTCAACCAAACATTGGCGCTGGGTATCATCAATGAGTTTATGGGTGACGAGGATATTGCCCTTGGTTCATCCGGCTCACTGCCCGGCGACATGCAGAGGCTATTCCGCCCAAAGAATCGTGGTACATATCACATGGAGTATGGATATTCCAATATGGCATACGAGGTTAACGGTGCATTGGGAGCAAAAATGGCAAAGCCCGAGGCAGAGGTATATACATTCTGCGGCGATGGCTCATTCCTTATGGGACATAGCGAGTTGTACACTGCACTCCAAGAGGGACTGAAGATTAATGTTTGCCTATTTGATAATCTTGGCTGGGGCTGTATCGAGAATTTGCAAAATAACCAGGGTACCGACACATTTGGTACAGTATTCCGTGCCAGAAATCCTGAGACAGGTATGCTGGACGGTAGGGATATGACTGTAGATTTTGCAAAGATTGCCGAGGGCTATGGCGCAAAGGCATACACCTGCCGTACATCCGACGAACTTCGTGCTGCCCTTGAGGATGCAAAGACTCAGGACAGAGCGGTGCTGTTTGATATTAAGGTACTGCCTAAGACAATGACTCCGGGATTTGAGTCCTGGTGGCGCGTAGGCGTTGCCGAGGTATCAAAGAGCGAAACCGTTGCAGCAGCATACAAGGATATGCAGGAAAATATCGCAAAGACATTTGACTATTAATTCATTAGGAGATTACACTTATGCTTAATCCAAACAAAGTAAAGCTTGCTATCGCACCTATCGGCTGGACAAATGATGATATGCCCGACCTTGGTGCCGAAAATACATTTCAGCAGTGCATCAGTGAGATGGCGCTGGCCGGTTTCAAGGGTTCGGAAATCGGTAACAAATATCCTGCCGACCCGGATGAACTGAAGCCTTATCTCGATATTAGAGGACTTCAGATATGCAACGCATGGTTTTCATCATATCTTACTTCAAAGCCTTATGAGGAGACTATCGAGGCATTCAAGGCTCATTGTGACAAACTCCACAAGCTGGGAGCTAAGGTTATCGGCGCTTCCGAGCAGGGCAATTCTATTCAGGGCGATTTGACAAAGTCAATCCTGGACGAAAAACCCTATTACACCGATGAGCAGTGGGAGATTGTGGCAAAAGGCTTTAACGAGATGGGCGCATACGCAAAGAGCAAGGGTATGTTCTTTACCGTTCATCACCACATGGGTACCGGTGTGCAGACTGTTGAGGAGATTGACAAGTTGATGGAGCTTACAGACCCGGAGCTGGTATATCTTCTGTTTGACAGCGGTCACCTTACATTTGCGGGTATTGACCCTGTACCGGTACTGAAGAAATATGTCAACAGAGTTAAGCATGTTCACCTCAAGGATGTTAGACTGGATGTGTACAACAATCGGGTAGTGCCTAACCACATGTCATTTTTGGATGCGGTACGCGCCGGCGTGTTTACCGTACCCGGCGATGGAGATGTTGATTTTGCTCCGATCTTCGATATTCTTGCCGAGAATGATTACGAGGGCTGGGTAGTTGTTGAGGCAGAGCAGGACCCTGCCAAGGCCAACCCATTTGAGTACGCAGTCAAGGCTCGCAAGTATATTGCAGAGAAGGCCGGACTATAAGCAATATAGGGCGTCGATTATTCGGCGTCCTTTTTTATATTTTTTGCTTGACTTTTTTTGCAGAGTGTGGTAATATACTCCCACAACGAAGAAGAACACTCGTTCTCCCCTTCAGCGTTTAGCAAAAAGGGCAATATTTCTTTTGATTTATTGGAGTACGAGCGTTTTGCGTTTCGTGCTTTTATTATTTTACTTAAAGAGGTGTTTTTTATCGGCAAGGATGCTCCACAGCTTAACGGCGAAATTAGGGATAAGGAATTAAGAGTAATTTCTGACACCGGCGAGCAATTAGGTATTATGAGTGCAAAGGAGGCACAGGCTCTTGCAGATGCAAAGGGCGTTGACTTGGTTAAGATTGCACCACAGGCCAAGCCACCGGTATGCAAGATTATGGATTATTCCAAGTATCGTTATGAGCAGACTAAGCGTGAAAAGGAAAATCGCAAGAAGCAAAAGACCATCGAAACAAAGGAGATTAGGCTTTCGCTTAATATTGACATTGGTGACTTCAACACCAAGGTAAATCAGGCAAAGAAGTTTCTTGCCAAGGGCGATAAGCTAAAGGTTTCTATCCGTCTTCGCGGTCGTGAGATGGCTCACCCGGAGCTGGGCGAAACAAATATGCAGCGATTTGCTGATGAGCTGGCAGAGGTTGCCAATATAGATAAAAAGCCAAAGCTTGAGGGCAGACAAATTCTTATGTTTATGTCCCCAAAGGTAGGTAAATAAGTTAATTATTATATGGAGGAATAAATTATGCCAAAAATTAAGACACACAGTGGCGCAAAAAAGCGTTTCAAGACAACTAAGAGTGGCAAGGTAAAGAGAGCACATGCTTATACCTCTCACATTCTCACAAAGAAGACAACAAAGCGCAAGAGAAATCTTCGCAAGACTGCAGTTGCTGATGTTACAAACCAGAAGCAGTGCAAGAGACTTGTTCCTTACAAATAAGAAGAACGACTAATACTTACGGAGGTAAATTACAATGGCAAGAATTAAAGGCGCTATGGCGACTCGCAAAAGAAGAAAAAAGGTATTAAAGGCAGCTAAGGGCTACTACGGCTCAAAGCACGCTCTCTTCAAGACAGCTAAGCAGGCTGTTATGAAGAGCGGCCAGTACGCATATATCGGCAGAAAGCAGAAGAAGAGAGATTTCAGAAGAATCTGGATTACTCGTATCTCTGCTGCTTGCAAGATGAATGGTGTAAACTATTCAACATTTATGAACGGCCTCAAGAAGGCAGGCATCGACCTTAACAGAAAGATGCTGTCAGAGATTGCTATTTCTGACCCGGCAGCATTCGCAACACTTGTTGAGACTGCAAAGGCTGCTCTGTAATCAGAGTACAAAAGAGCTTGGATTTCCGGGCTCTTTTTTTGTTGCATAAATATGCTATTTATAATATAATACTCCTATGGAATATAATTACGAAAGATTGTCTGATGACATAAAAATTGCTGTTTCTGCTGACCATACATTTGGTACGGATGCGGTGCTTTTGTCCCATTTTGCAAGGCCAAAATATAAGGACCGTGCTTTGGATATGGGTACCGGCTGCGGTATTATACCACTGTTGTGGCTCAGAGACAAAAAAATCAAGGGCGTTCATTGTCTGGATATACAGGATAACGCCATTCAGCAGGTAAAAAAATCAATAGAGATTAATAACTTGGGGGACAGATTGACGCCACATCTTTGTGACCTGCGCTCTATTCAACAGGAATTTAAGGTAGAGAGCTTTACCCTGGTTACTATGAATCCTCCTTACAAGCCGGTCAACACAGGCATTGAGTCCATGGGGGATAGTGCTCGTATTGCACGCCATGAGGTGTGCTGTAATATTGAGGACGCCGTCAAGGCTGCTGCGTATCTTGTTACATACGCAGGTAGCTTTTGTATGTGCCATAGACCGGAGCGACTGGTGGACGCGATGGAAATTATGCGCCGTTACAAGCTTGAGCCTAAACGCCTTAGATTTGTTGTTGACAAGGCAGGTGAGGAGCCGTTTCTGTTTTTGGTTGAGGGGAAAAAGGGAGCAAAACCATTTCTTCGGGTGGAGCCAACATTGGTTATTAAAGGCGAGGACAGTCGCTTCACCCCGGAGATGATAGAAATATATGGCAGTTATGCCGACGGATACGAGGACAAGATAAGATGAGTGGTAAGTTGTATGTAGTAGGAACTCCTATAGGTAACTTGGGTGATTTTTCTCCAAGGGCAGTAGAGACGCTGGAAAAGGTGGACTTTATTGCAGCCGAGGATACTCGTGTTACACTGAAGCTCCTTAATCATTTTGGCATAAAAAAAGAGATGGTCTCCTATTTTGAACACAATAAGCGTGAGCGTGGCGAGGCAATTACTGCTCGGATTTTGGCAGGTGAGGATTGTGCGATATGCACGGATGCAGGTATGCCTGCAATATCCGACCCGGGCGAGGATTTGGTCAGGTTGTGCCATCATTTGGGTATTGAGGTTGAGTCCGTTCCGGGACCCACAGCCTTTGCCACGGCGCTGGCTCTGTCCGGTATGGAGGTGGGCAGATTCACCTTTGAGGGCTTTCTTTCTGTTAGCAAAAAGTCCCGTCGGCAGCATTTGGAAGAAATTGTTGATGAAGGCAGAACGATGGTATTTTACGAGGCACCACACAAATTGGTAAACACTCTTAAGGATTTGTACCAATATCTTGGTGACCGGGATATTGCCATAGTGCGGGAAATCACAAAACTCCACGAGCAGGTTATCAATACCACACTTGCACAGGCTGTGAATATGTACAATGATGACAAACCCAAGGGTGAGTTCGTTCTTGTGGTTCAGGGCAAAAAGGCGGAGCAGAGCACTATAACTCTGGATGACGCCATTGATATGGCAAGGGAGCTGGTTGCTAATGGCGAGGGTGTAAATAACGCCGCCAAAACCGTGGCTTCCCAAACCGCCCATAAAAAAAGCGATATATATAGGGCACTGCTGTAATTAGCTAGCAAAGTATAATCAGTATTTTATTCTAAAAGATAAAGTATATTGACAAATATAAATATATTGCATATAATACATATAGATAATTATCTATGGAAGTGCTAAAATGACTATTACTATTGATGAAAACAAGACTGCGCTTATTTTCAAAGCCTTGTGCGATGAAAATAGGGTGAGAATTTTAAAGCTTCTTTGCAGTGGTGAAAAATGTGCCTGTAAACTGTTAGAGGAATTGAATATAACTCAGCCAACCCTTTCACATCATATGAAAATATTGTGCGACAGTGAAATTGTTGTGGGCAGAAAAGAGGGTAAGTGGATGTACTATTCAATTTCAGAAAAAGGTGCAAACCAAGCAAAGAATAGGTTAAATGAGCTTACTACGGTCAATGGTACGGATAGCATTTGTTGTGAATAAATCGTGTAAAAGTACACGATTTATTTTAAAATATACATATTGATATATTTCTATTTATAGATATGAAGGGGCGATGTAATGCAAATTATAAAATGTACATGGGATTTTATTCAAAATCAAATACTGGGTATGCAATGGCTTAATGAGGTTATTTCAAAGTTATTAGGATTAATAGGCTTGGACGTTGATAGCAAAATCGGCGGTAGTGTTCAGTTCTTTATTTATGATACCATTAAAATCATGGTTCTATTGGGCGTTTTGATTTTGATTATATCTTACATTCAAAGCTATTTCCCTCCGGAAAGGACAAAAAGAATACTCGGCGGATTTCACGGAATCGGTGCAAATATCATTGCTGCTCTGCTTGGAACAGTAACTCCGTTTTGTTCTTGTTCATCTATTCCGTTGTTTATAGGATTTACAAGTGCTGGACTGCCCATTGGCGTTACCTTTTCATTTCTCATTTCATCGCCTATGGTTGACCTTGGAAGCCTTGTACTTTTAATGAGTATTTTTGGCTGGAAGATTGCTGTTATATATGTTATACTAGGTTTGATTATTGCAGTTATAGGAGGTGTGTTAATAGAAAAATTGCACCTTGAGGATCAGGTGGAGGAGTACATCCGAAACGGACATTCAATTGATGTTCCACAAGAGAAACTGCATTTTAAAGGTCGTTTGAAATATTCGTGGGAACAAGTGGTTTCGACCGCAAAAAAGGTTTTCCCATATGTGCTTATCGGTGTTGGAATCGGAACTATTATTCACAACTGGATACCTGAAGAATTTATCGTGAAAGTCCTCGGTTACAATAATCCGTTCGGCGTTATCATTGCAACTATAGCAGGAGTTCCAATGTATGCTGATATATTCGGTACAATTCCTATTGCAGAGGCGCTGCTGGCAAAAGGTGCGTTACTTGGTGTTGTGCTTTCCTTTATGATGGCTGTTACAACCCTTTCTCTTCCGTCAATGATTATGCTACGTAAGGCAGTAAAACCAAAGTTGCTTGGCGTTTTTATTGTAATTTGTACGGTTGGAATTATAATTGTAGGATATTTCTTTAATTTAATACAACCCTTGATTATTTAGAAAGAGAGGCAAAAAAATGACACCCATTGAAAAATCACAGGAATTATTCGCCAAAAAGTTTCACTGTTCGCAAGCTGTTTTGGCAGCGTTTGCAGAGAAATTAGGCTTATCCGAAAAACAGGCACTCAAATTAGGAGCTTGTTTTGGCGGTGGTATGTGCAAGGGTGAAGTTTGCGGTGCTTGCACAGGAGCATTAATGGCATTGGGTTTGAAATTCGGTCAATGCGAAGTTGGTGATGTGGACAGTAAAACAAAGACAAACAATATAACCGTGAAATTTCTTGAAACATTTAAAAAAGAAAACGGTTCATATATATGCAGAGAACTATTAGGTTGTGATTTAGCAACACCTGATGGCAAATTATATGCCGTAGAGCATAATTTGTTTACAGAGTTTTGTCCTAAAATGGTGATTTCTGCAACTGAAATAGCAGAGAAGCTACTGCTTGAAAATGAGTAAACCAACAAACAAAATTTGGAGGTAATTTATTATGTCATTATTTAATTTCGGAAAGAAAAAGGAAGAAAAGAAAGCTCCCACTTGTGCTTGTAATTGTGGTTGTCCTACAAGTGAAGTCAGCGAAATTACAAATGATTGCTGCTCTGAAGCAAAAGACGGTATTTGTTGCATAAAAGTCTTAGGTGCAGGGTGCAAATCCTGTCACGAACAATATGAAAATGCTAAAGAAGCCGTAAAGGCAATGGGACTTAGTGTGGAAGTGGAATATATCACCGATATGCAAAAGGTTATGGAATACGGCGTTATGAGTATGCCTGCCATTGTTGTCAATGAAAAAGTTGTTTCTATGGGCAATGTGCTGAAAGCTGCTGATGTAGAAAAATTGCTTCATAAATTAGGATTTTAGAGATATGTCGCTAATCAGTATATTTTTAAGATTTGCAGATAGTTCAAAAGGTTGGTATGTTGGATTGCCTTTTGTTAACGGTGGTTTAACTGATGACTTGCGCTTGTTTTTCTTCTCACAAAAAGCGATATATATAGGGCACTGCTATGATATGTAACCAATGTCCAAGAAAATGCAATATTGACCGTGGCATAAGTATGGGTGTTTGTCACAGCCCGCAGGAGTTTAGGCTGGCGCGTGCGGCTCTGCACCACTGGGAGGAGCCTTGTATCAGTAGCAGCAAGGGCTCGGGCACAGTGTTTTTTACGGGCTGTAATTTAGGATGTGTATATTGTCAGAATTATCAGATAAGTCATCAGGATTTTGGCGTGGCGGTCACAGAGGATAGGTTGATAGAAATATTTGAGTCCCTTGTGAGTCAGGGCGCTCATAATATCAATTTAGTCAATCCTACTCATTATGCTACCCGACTAGCAGAAGTGCTAAAGAAATGGCAATCACCGGTGCCGATTGTGTACAATACATCCGGCTACGATAGTGTAAACACTCTGGAATTACTGGAGGGTTTAGTTGATATTTATCTTACTGATTACAAATACAGCAGGGATGACAAGGCACTTCGATATAGTCGTGCGGTAGATTATCCCGCTGTTGTCAGAGAGGCTATGGCAGAGATGCGTCGCCAAATACCACGGGATGTTATTGACGATGGTGTAATGAAAAAGGGCGTCATAGTTCGTCACTTGATATTGCCGGGCAATACAAATTCTGCCATAGAGGTAATCGACTATATGGCGGACAATATGCCGGATACATATCTGTCACTAATGGCTCAGTATGTGCCCTGTGGAAACCTAAAAGAATATCCGGAGATAGATAGACCAATATCCTTGCGAGAGTATAATAAGGTGGTTGACTATGCTCTGTCAAAGGGAATGGAAAAACTGTTTTTGCAGGAATTGGAATCTGCTGACAAAAAATATATTCCTCCATTTGATTATACCGGAGTAATATGATATAATTGGTATAATAAAAAGCAAAGGAGAATAATTATGAAGAAGTTTTTTTCGGAGTTCAAGGCATTTATCTCAAAGGGAAATGTCCTCGACCTGGCAGTAGGTGTTATTATTGGTGGTGCGTTCGGCTCAATCGTATCTGCACTGACAGATAACATCATTCAGCCTCTTATTAACCTTATCGGCGGTGCAGAGGTACAGGGCAAGATTGCGTTGCCAAAGGGTCAGTTCATTGATTACGGCGCATTTATTTCCGCTATTATCAATTTTTTGATTATGGCGTTTGTCATCTTCCTTATTGTCAAAGCAGTTAACAAGGCTATGGCAGTTGGCAAAAAGCCGGAGGAGGCTCCTGCACCTACAACCAAGGTGTGTCCTTTCTGCAAGAGCGAAATTAACATTGAGGCAGTTAAGTGCCCTCATTGTACATCCGATATTCCTGCGGAGGAGTAATGAATTATGAAGATTAAAGAGTACAGTTATCCAAGTGCCTCCGGTATTTGTGATATTAAGGCGTGGCAGTGGCTGCCCGATGATGGTGAAGTAAAGGCTGTTATCCAGATGCATCACGGTATGGCGGAGCATTGCGGAAGATATAAGAACTTTATCAAGGCTTTTACCGATATGGGGTATGCCATTTTTATGAATGATATGCTGGGTCATGGTCAATCCAATGTTGACCGGGATTTGCTGGGCTATTTTGGTGACAAGGACGGCTATCTTAATATCATAAAGGACGCCAAGACCCTCACAGATATTGCTAAGACCGAGTATCCGGACAAGAAGTTCATTATCGCCGGCCATTCCATGGGTTCTTTGGTTATGCGTAATTATATCAACGAGTATGGATGTCCCTTCGACGGCGATATGATTATCGGTACTGCCGGACCTACTCCCCTTGCCAAGGTGGGCATGCCTATTATTGATTTGGTAGGCAAGCTGAAGGGCAAGAAATATCATTCTCAGTTCATAAACAATCTGTCTCTTGGTTCATACGACAAGCCGTTTGAGCACAGAACTCATTACGACTGGGGTATGCGTGACACTGACCAGGTTGACGAGTATGTTGCCGACCCATTGTGTGGATTTTTGTTTACTGTAGCCGGCTATAAGGATTTGGCTACTTTGACAGTAAAGTGCAATGAAGACCGGTGGTACAGCAATGTGGCAAAGGATGTTCCGGTAATTCTTGCATCAGGCTCCATGGACCCGGTAGGCAATTACTCAAAGGGTGTTCGGCAGGTATATGACAAGCTGATTGCCACCGGTCACACCAATGTATCCATCAAGATTTATCCTGATGCAAGGCACGAAATTCTCAATGAATTAAATAAGGAAGAGGTTTATGCCGACCTTAATAATTGGATAGAGGATAAAGTATTGTAAAAAAATAAGTTCAAGGTTTACTTTTTAGTTGAACCTTGAACTTTTTTGTTGTTATTTTAGTTTATACAGCCCGTGGCGATTGCAGTAGTAGTAGATGTGACGGGCGTTTTTTGCTTTTATTCTGGCTTCGCAGTTTCCCTCCGGATATAGTTTTATTATTTCGCAGGAGTCATCACCAAATGCTGCAATAAACGATATGTAATGACTTTTTGTCATAGGATGTTGGGATGACAGGTAGTACTCGTCCTCTACGGGCTCCATGGTTATAGTGTGTTGTTGGTTGTCTTCTTCTATCTCCAATGGCAGTAGATTGATACCACAGCAGCACACAACTGCTTCGCCTATGCTGTATACTATGTTGCCGCATATTGGACATACATACAACTGAGCACTACGCATATTGCAGGAGCGATTTGTGTTCGTAATGTTGTTGCCGGACATAAGTTCAATTACCGATACACCCAGACCCTTTGCCAAATCCTCGATTAGCGATATGTCCGGGTAACCGCGGCCCGTCTCCCATTTTGACACGGTTTTTTCACTAACAAAAACCTTGTCAGCCAGTTGCTTTTGGGTCAGACCTTTGTCTTCCCTAAGCTTTTTTATGAACGCTCCGGTTATATATTGGTTCATATTTTCGCCTCCTTTGATACAATCATAGCATTGTCGGTGCCTCTTGTACACCTACGCAAAGTAGAGAACAGCAACTCCCATAGCCGATGACTATGGGAGTTAGTTGTAATATCTGTTATTTTGTCTTTAGTTGGGTGTACTCGCCGGTGAGCAAATCCTTGGATAGTATTGTACCACCGTCATAGCTTATGTAGTACTCGCCCTTGGTGTCAAATGTGTATGTGGTTTCGCCATCATTTTTATGGGGAGTTTTGATTGCAGCAATAACTTTTACATAGTATGTATCCTCAATCTTTTCTCCGTTTGAGGCGATTAGGAAGGAACACTCTTTGCGCTCTGCATCATTGATGCCCAGTTCTTCGCTGCTGTAACTCTCGATAAGGCTAATTGCGTCTTGCTCCTTAACCTTTGCAGAGTCGGTAGTGATTTCTTTTGTGGTTACCTGGGACACCTTGGTTCCGTTTTGTGCCGTGTCACTGTGGTCAATCTGTTTTGAGAGAACTACAGCAGTAACTGCTGATATGGCAACAATCAGTGCCATGATGATACCTAATGCTTTTTTCATTTTAATACCATAACCTTTCTGACTACAAATAGTGTTGCAAAAATTCCTAACGCCTTATTGTAGCCGGATAAGACATATAATAGGAGTGTTATTGCGATGGGTTGATTATTATTATCTTTGTTATGCGTACAGGTCGATAAGCTTTTGTATTTGACTTTCGCCAAAAATCATAATTTCGTTATCCCTCAGCAGCTGTGCTGTTACCCCATTTCCATCAGTCAGTCTGCCGCTGAATGTTCCGTCGTATATTGTGCCGTAGCCACAGGATGGTGACCTCTCTTTCAGTACGGCAGCAGGAGAGTTGCACTCCTTTGCAATGTAGAGAGTATGCTCCGCTCCTTGAACAAAGCTTTCTGTAAGGTCCTCTCCATCCTTGGACATCACTCTGTTACCAACAATTTCGCTGGGTACCCGGGGAATATGTAATCCGCCAAAGCACTCGGGACATACCGGTACCAGCTCAAAATATTCTTTTAGTGCCACAACATTTTCATTTAGGTTGTTGCCGCCATTGTACTTGCAATTTTCGCCCAGCAAACAGGCGCTAACTATAATCTTTGTTTTCATAATACGCATATTATATCATATTTTGTTGACACACGCAATTAAAATATGTTATGCTGGTATCATAGAGGTTGCTACACCCTATTTTGATATAACGAGGTGTAGTAGGAAAGGCCGGTGAATATGTTATGGACAACAAAACCTATGTCCCTAAAAAAGAATGGGTGGCTTACTGCGTAGGTGCTTTGGGCCAGGGTATGGTATATGGAATTATGAGTTCTTATATATCCGACTTTTACCTGAATGTACTCAAGGTTACGCCACTGTTTGTATTGCTGTTGATGTTGTTTGCCAGGATTTGGGATGCAATCAATGACCCGATTATGGGCTTTGTGGTGGATCATCTTAATCCTAAGAACGGCAAGATGAAACCGTATTTGCTATACACACCCGTACCTGTGGCAATACTGACCATGCTGCTGTTTACCGCACCTAATTTGGCTGATAGCCAAAAGATGATATATGCGGCAATAACCTATGTTGCCTGGGGTATGATTTACACCTCCTCCGATGTGCCGTTTTGGAGCTTGCCCAACGCATTGACCCCTAACGCAGACGAGCGAGGCTCCATTATATCCAAGGCCAGAACATTCAACGGCGTAGGCTCTGCTGTACCCATGGCAATGTTTATGATTCTCGGCTTTGTATTGCCCAAGTTCAATTTGTCCGGCACCCAGCTGGAGCAGACAAAGTATTCTTTGATGGCGCTGGTATGCTCCATTATCGGTAATATCTTGTTTATCCGTGTTTACTTTAAATCAAAGGAGAGGGTGAATATTCCCATTCCTGCAAAAAAGGAAAAGGGTCAGCCATCTTCATTAAAGCTTATATTAACCTGCAAACCACTGATGCTTACAGCAATTATGGGTGTGCTGTCAGCTGCCCGGTATATGTTCCAGGCAGGCGCGGTACATGTTGCCAGATATTCATTCTATATTGGCAAGGACCCCACCGGTCTTACCGGTGCAGAGCTTGAACAGGCGTTGCAGGGCAATATTTCCAAGGTATCCATGGTTATGAGTGTTGCTTCTGCAGTGGGTATGTTCGGCGCTATGATTGCCGTCACTCCGTTGATTAAGAAATTCAGTTACAAGCAGATTATTGTTGTATCCTCACTAATGGGCGCAGCGTCATCACTGGCAATTTGGTTTATCGGTTATGAGCATTTTTGGGCATGTGTGCCATTGCTTGTTATTTCTACAATCCCATGCGGCACAATCAATGTTTGCGCTTATGCTATGGTGGGCGACTGCTTGGATTATATGGAGCTTAAGACCGGCGTACGCCTCACGGGTATGGGCTCAGCCATACAGAGCTTTGTTACAAAGTTTGGTAATGCCATCGCTACCTCGGCAATTATTCTTATGTACATAGTGGTAGACCTGGATGTAAGCAAGATTTCTGCATCCTACACGGCTAACCCGTTGGATGTTGACCCGGCTGTAAGGACAGGTATATTCAGCATAGTTTCATTAATCCCCGCTATATCATTGTTGATATGTATTATCCCTATGTTCTTTTACAAGATTACAGGCGAGTACCGTGACCGTATGGAAGCCCAGCTTGCAGAACAGCGCAAAGCCAGGGGCATTGAAATAGAATAAGGCAAAAACAAAGGACAGACGACAACTCGTCTGTCCTTATATGTTGGATATTATTTATTACTCGTTTGTGCCTCTGCGTTCTGCAAGAGCCTTAGTAATCATTTCTTTCTTTTCGCCTACGATGTCATACTTGAGCATAGGGAAAACGGAGATAAGCGCCAGGATACCGGGCATTGCAGTGTAAGCAAAGAATACGATGTCCTTTGTGCTGTTTTGGAAACCGGTAGCAGTTCCGGCAGTAATCTGTGCCACAGTCTCGCTGTAGCCTGAGAACTGGATGAATACAAGACCCAGTGCTGTACCCAGAGCAAGACAAACCTTGATGGTTAGTGTGAGAATTGAGTATGCAGCGCCTTCCATTCTCTTGCCGGTCTCGTACTCATAGTAGTCAACACAGTCGGCTGTCATAATCATTGGCATAAGTGTTACTGCACCAAACTGGAGACCAATCAGGAACAATGATGCGTAGAACAGGATTGTCAGTACCATGTTTTTAGGATTCTGGAACCAGAAGTGGCCTACAACAAATGACAGGATTGACGCGGCAAATCCATATACAGAAAGCAGGATGTATGCCTTGCGCTCATCCAGCTTTTTGATGAGAAGTGGGCAAAGTGCCATGCTAATCATGGAGCCAACTGCCGTTACGATGCCCAGTACTGCCACAAGATTTTGGGAGCCCAGAAGAACATTGGCTGCTTGAACCTGGATGCCCATAGCCATTTGACGGCCAAATCCAAGGAAGTATGACACAATTACCAGCATCAGCGGTTTGTTGTTCTTGAGAGCGCTAATCATATCCTTTGCGGTAATCTTTTCGTTAGATTCGGTTACTACTCTCTCTTTGTTAATAATCGGAATGAGAGCAAACAGAATACAGCCCAGCAGCGCTGTAAGGATTGCAACAAACAGGTACTCCGGTGCAATCATCGGTGTGTCGGTTTCGCCCTTCTTTACGATAACCTTTGAGCCCTCCGGAACAATAAGGCACACAATGGGTACAATAACTACACATGCAGAAAATCCAATCTGCTTGAATGTGTTGGATATGGATACTACATTAGTTCTTTCAGTCGGGTTAGGTGTCAGGGCTGCGGCGATACCCTGGGACGGTACGTCGCCCATTGTCATCGCGATACTCCATATTAGGTATGTAACAAAAATCCATACATAAGTGAGAATCCTGTTGGATTTGAATGGAACATCAATGAATACTACAGCTGACATAATAAGCAGTGGTGCCAGAGAATATACAATCATTGACTTGAATTTGCCCATTTTGCTCTTGCTTCTGTCCACAAGGTTGCCCACTACAGGGTCAGCAACAGCAGAAATAATCTTTGCTACCAAAATAAGAATTCCAACAACCGCAATATCTGCACCCAGAATAGAGCTGTCAAATTCTGCCTGGTATGAGTTGAGTAAACCTACAATAGCTTGAAATCCAAAAAGACCAAGGCTGTATGCGGCAATCTCTTTGAAGCTCATGTGCTTTTGTTTTGTGATGTCGGTTGAAACATCTGCCATGATATTACCTCATTTCTTATTAAAAAATATGAAAAGCAGACCAATCAGTATGGTACTAATCGGTGCTGCTTTTTGTTACTTAGTCCTCTCTAAAAACATCTTCAAACAGGTCAACATTAGCAAGCTTCATAACGCCGCTAAACATAACAGAGCCTGCAACAGGGAGCAGTCTGTTGAAGATGCTCATTGCGTGAGCGTCGATACCGTGAACCATCATTGGGCGCTGATTCTCGATGCCGAACATAATCATCTTTACCATAAGGTCGCAATCTGTAGAAATCATGTTGATAATCTTTGCACCCTTATCATTGGATTCGGACTGATTTTGGTCACGGAATATGTCTGTCTTTGTGAAGCCGGGGCAAACAAGACCAACATACATCTTGCCGCGAAATTCTGTACGCAGAGCCTCAGTGAATCCCTTGAGTGCTGCCTTTGATGCAGAGTACATTGATGTTCCGGCAAGAGTCATCAGTGCTGCTGAAGAGTCAATGTTGATTACAGCCGGTGTATCGGACTCAAGAATCATAGGCATAAGTGTCTTGGTAGAGTAGATGCAAGAGTAGAAGTTGATATTCATAGCTCTTTCAATCTCCTCATAAGAGTATCTGTCGAATCTCTTGAATTTAGGGAGGATGCCGGCGTTGTTGATAAGTACATCAATCTTTGTTCCGTCTGCCTTTAGCTCCTCTGCAAAGCTTTCCCAATTTTCCTTAACTGATACGTCGAACAGCTTGTAGGAAAATTTGCTTGCATATTCTGTGCCGAGTTCCTCGATGAATTTAAGCATTTTCGGTTCGCTTCTTGCTACGCCGATTACGGTACAGCCGTGCTTTTTGATAAGTGTTGCAGCAATGCCTGCGCCCATACCGCCTGATGCGCCGGTAACTACAACGGTTTTGCCTTTAAGCCAACATTCGCTCATATTTAAAGCCTCCAATATATTAATATACACAGAAATTATACAATAAAAGTTACGCTTTTACAATATTTTTTTCCACATTTTTTGATTTTTTACCTTTGTTGCAAATTTATCCCCGATATGGTATAATTATCAAGATTTATGGAGTTGAAATATTATGGATAAGAGAATAATAAAGACAAGAAAAGCCATATTCGATACTTTTTTGGATTTGCTGTCCGAGAAGGATGTTAACAGTATTTCTGTTGTGGAGTTGTGCCGGCGGGCAAATATTAACAAGAGCACATTTTATCTTCACTACACAGGCATTGATGATTGCTATAAGAGATTAGTGGATTCATACTGCGAGCATATTTTCAGTATTGTGGAGCATATTGATTACACCCAAGTTGCCACATCCCCGGAGAACACTGTCGATAGCCTTTTGGTAGAGCTTGAGGCTCACATGGAATATGTGATTAAGCTGAGCAACAGTGTGATTTTTGATAATGCCGTGCGTACTCTCAAGCGAAAGTTTATTGATGCAATTTGTGCAGCGAACGGTTTATCGCTGGAGAATAATTATCATCAGGTACTAAAGGTAACATTCCTTGTGGGTGGCTGTATTGATATGCTTCAGCAGGCTTTACCGAATTATCGTCATGACGAGATTCGCGACCTTATGGTCGGCGTAATAAAGAGAAGATAAGAAACAAGCTGCAATTCTTTGCAGCTTATTTTTTGTATATTGAAAATAGACGATTATTGTGTTAATATATTATGAAATACTTTTTTTTGGGGCGATGTTATGAGCAATAAAACAGTTTACCTAGCAATATCATCCGACATTATTCATGCAGGTATTATTAACATTATCACCGAGGCTGCCAAGTATGGTGATGTTATAATTGGTGTGCTCACCGATGAAGCCATTGCTACATATAAGCGACTGCCGATTTTGGATTATGAGACCAGAAAATCATTGCTTTCAAATTTTAAGAATGTAAGCAGGGTAGTGGAGCAATCCACAGTGTCTTACAGGGATAATATTCTGAGTATTAAGCCGGATTATGTTATCCATGGTGATGATTGGCAGATGGGCGTGCAATCCAATATTCGCAAGGAAGTTATTGAGCTTCTCAATGAGTATGGCGGCGAATTAATTGAGGTACCATACACTACCGGTGTTACCGGCACAGAGCTTGATAACCGTCTTCGTCCGTTAATCAATACCCCTGATTATCGTCGTGCCAAGCTACGCAGATTGCTAAAGCATAAGCCGTATATTCGTGTAATGGAGGCATCCAATGGCCTGTCGGGTCTAATCGTTGAGAACGCAAGATGTGTGGATTCAAATAATTCTAAAGTAAAAGAATATGATGCAATGTGGGTCAGCAGTTTGTGTGACTCTTCTTTTAAAGGAAAGCCCGATATTGAATTGGTTGATTTTACCAGTCGTATCAATACAATTAATGACATTATGGAGGTCACTACCAAGCCGATTATTCTCGATGGAGATACCGGAGGTAAAGTGGAACACTTTGTATATAATGTAAAGACGCTGGAGCGTATGGGCGTATCAGCTGTAATAATTGAGGACAAAACAGGACTGAAGCAGAATTCATTATATGGCACCGAGGCAAAGCAGGTGCTGGACGACCCCCATACTTTCGCCGCAAAAATCAAGGCAGGCAAGCAATCTCAAGTTACCAAGGATTTTATGATTATTGCCAGACTGGAGAGTCTAATTGCCGGTATGGGTATGGAGGACGCTATGATGAGAGCCCGTATCTATATCAACGAGGGCGGCGCTGACGCCATTATGATTCATAGCCGAAACAAGGACGGCGCCGAGATAAAGGAATTCTTGCAACAATTTAAGGCAGAATTTCCGGATGTTCCTGTTGTATTGGTGCCTACTTCATATAACCATATTTATGAGGAGGAGTTGTGCCGTTGGGGTGCCAATATTATCATCCATGCTAATCACCTGTTGCGTTCTGCATATCGTGCGATGAAGCAGACTGCCGACACTATTTTGGAATGTGGCAGAAGCAAAGAGGTTGATGACGAGATTATTTCTATCAAAGAGGTTTTGAGTCTTATTCCCGGAGGCAAGCAGTAATGGTTAATACTAAGGAATTTTATGATTATTTGGTTGGCAACAATTTTGACTTTTTTACAGGGGTACCCGATTCCTTACTGGCTTCATTTTGCGCTTGTGTAAAAGAAAACAGCGTTCCTGCCAACAATATTATCGCTGCCAATGAGGGTAACGCTGTTGCTATTGCGTCTGGTTATCACATTGCGTCCGGTAAGTACGGTGTAGTGTATATGCAGAATTCCGGTCAAGGCAATACTATTAACCCTTTGCTGTCCTTGGCAGATGAGGATGTTTACAAAATTCCGATGCTGCTTATTATCGGATGGAGAGGTCAGCCCGGAGTTAAGGACGAGCCACAGCATGTCAAACAGGGCAAGCTCACATTATCACTTTTGGATTGTATCGGTGTTGAGTATCAGGTGCTTAGCGATGATTACAAGGCTCAGTTGGACATCGCAACGGAATATATCAAGAGCCAAGGCAAGCCTTACGCTCTGGTTGTAGAAAAAGGCTCGTTCACCGATTACAAAATTTCTAAGGCACTGCCGGTATACAGAATTAAGCGTGAGGATGCACTGGAGCAGATTATCGATTCCATCGGCGATGATTTCATCGTATCAACTACAGGAAAGACATCTCGCGAGATTTTTGAGATTAGAGAGCGCAACGGACAGAGTCACTCTCACGACTTTCTCACTGTTGGCTCAATGGGTCACACATCATCCATCGCATTGGGTATGGCGTTGGGCAGTGACAAGAATGTTTACTGCGTTGACGGTGACGGCTCATTCATTATGCACATGGGCGGAGTGGCTGTTGCTTGCCAAAACGCACCGTTGAATTTTAACTATATTTTGATTAACAACGGCGCCCACGAATCGGTTGGCGGTCAGCCCACAATCGGCTTTGACATAGACATTGAGGGCGTGTTGAAGTCCGTAGGGTTTGAGAATGTTTATTCCGCTTACACAAAAGAGGACGTTGCCCGTGGCATTGCCAATATGGGCAGCAGCCGTTCGGCAATGGTAGTATATGTTAACCAAGGCTCAAGGGATGATTTGGGCAGACCTACCATATCACCGGAGCAAAATAAACTCAATATGATGAAGGAGTTTTCTGGCAAATAATGAAGGCAGTTATTTTTAATTCGGGCCTAGGCAAGAGAATGGGAGAATTTACTCGCCACAACCATAAATCACAGGCTGTGTTAAGCAATGGCGAAACTATATATGAAAGACAGATTAGACTGCTCAGTGAGTGCGGTATCACAGAATTTTTAGTAACAGTAGGTCCGTTCAAGGAGCAGCTTATGGCTGTTGCGGAAAAACCGCAGTATAGTCATTTGTCCTTTACCTTTGTCGAGAATCCTATCTATGATAAGACAAACTATATTTACTCCATGTATCTTGCCGGGGATTATATCGACGACGATGTTATACTGATGCACGGCGATTTAGTTTTCAACAAGTCCTTGCTCCAAAAAGCATTGAGTAGCCGACACGCCAATCTTGCCATGGTCAATAGGGATAAGCCTCTGCCGGATAAGGATTTTAAAGCAAGGGTGATTGATGGCTGTATCAGAGAGGTTTCTATCAGTATTTTTGATGATGATTGTTATGCCTTTCAGGCTATGTACAAGTTGGACAAGCTCACGGTAAAAAAATGGGTGGACAGAGTGTGCCGGTTTATCGAAGATGGCAACGATCAGGTGTATGCCGAGAACGCACTTAATGAGATTTCGGCAGATATGGGAATCAGAGAGTTTTCCTATGCTGATGATTTTGTGGACGAGGTTGATAATCTTGATGACCTTGCCAGAGTGTCAGCCGCTATTAGACAGTTCGATTTTGATGACCAGTCTGTTTTTACCGGTGATGATGCTATAGGGAATATTGCCACCGTTTTGGCAGAAAATGATGCCAAAAAACCTATGATAGTCTGCGACTTCTATCAGCACCTGCCAATAAAAAATTATTTGGAGAGCTTGGATTATGACTTTGTGTTGTTTTCTTCCTTTTCTCCAAATCCTACTTATGAGCAGGTGGTTGACGGTGTAAAACTGTTTAAGGAGCAGGATTGTGATTTTATCATCTCTATCGGCGGCGGTAGTGCTATTGATACAGCAAAAAATATAAAGTTGTTTTCTGCAATGCCGGACAATGATATACCGTATATCAAGCAGGATTACTGCTTTTCCGGCATAAAGCATTTGGCTGTTCCAACCACATCGGGTACGGGCAGTGAGTCCACAAGGTATAGTGTGGTCTATTATGAGGGCGAAAAATTTTCGGTAACCCACGATTGTATCGTGCCTGATTATGTAATACTTTATCCCCAACTTATTGCCACTGTGCCTTTGTTCCAAAAAAAGTGTACAGTGATGGACGCCATTAGTCAGTGTATAGAGGCTATATGGAGCGTTAATACCAACAGCAAATGCAGAGAGTATGCCACCAAGGGTTTAAGATTGGCACTGGATAATATCCAAGGATATATTGCAGGTGACAGCACAGCACTTGCCAATATGCAGATTGCAGCAAATTACAGTGGCAAGGCAATTAATATTTCCCAGACCACAGCGGGTCACGCAATGAGCTACAAGCTGTCGTCTCTGTACAATGTTCCTCACGGCTACGCAGTGGCATTATGCCTTATTCAGGTGTGGAAATATATGGCCGATTCTGACTATGCAGACAATGAGGTGCTGTCGTCAGCGTTTGATGTTATCAACAGTATTATGGCAGTGGATGATACTCGGCAAGCAATAGCAAAATATCAGCATATTTTTTATGATATAGTACAGCTGGATGATATTGAGCTTGCCGGAGAACAGGATTTGGATATACTGACTTCTTCTGTTAATCATGTTCGATTGGCCAATAATCCTGTGGTACTGGATGATGTTGCTGTCAAAACTATATACAAACAAATATTTAGGATTTAATTAGATTTTTACCCTGTTTTATTTTGTGAGTTTAGGACAAAATAATACAGGGTGATTTTTTTTGAACAAAAAGGGTAAGACATATTTTTTCGATAGTCCGCCTGTGATTATCGGCAGTGCCGGAGTTGTAGGCAAAAAAGAGGGCGAGGGCCCGTTGCGCGGCGAGTTTGACGCTATATTTGACGATACCAGTATGGGTGAGGACAGCTACGAATTGGCTGAGTCTGCAATGCTAAAGGACGCAATTGTCAGAGCAACCCAAAAAGCAGGCGTTAGTCTTGGAGATGTGGATTTTATTATGACAGGGGACTTGTTGGACCAGTGTGTGGGCTCCTGCTTTGCTATCAAGGACCTTAATGTGCCGTTTATCGGTATGTATGGCGCATGCTCCACCATGGCGTTAACTCTGTGTAATTCTGCTATGCTGATTGACGCAGGCGCAAGCCTTTGTGTGGCAGGTGCCAGCAGTCATTTTGCGTCAAGTGAGAGACAATTTCGTTTTCCGTTGGAGTATGGCAGCCAGCGACCGCCAACGGCTCAGTGGACAGTAACCGGTGCAGGCTCTGCCGTTGTTACCGGTGCCGGTAATGGCGTTAATATTTCTGCCATCCAGATTGGTACAGTGACCGACTTAGGAATAAAGGATGCCAACAATATGGGTGCGGCAATGGCACCGGCTGCAGCTCGTACCATCAGCCAAATGTTGGATGACACGAATACCTGCCCTGACGATTATGATATGATACTCACCGGAGACCTGGGATACACAGGTACTGAGTTACTGCATCAACTGTTACGCAAGGATTATAATAAGAATATCAAGTCCAAACATAATGACTGCGGACTGATGATATATAATTTGAAGGAGCAGGATGTAAACTCGGGCGGCTCCGGTTGTGGATGCAGCGGTTCGGTGCTGTGCTCATATATATTGGAGCGATTGAGAACCGGAAAGTTGAATCGAGTAATGTTTGTGGCAACAGGGGCATTGATGTCCCCAACCTCCAGCAAACAGGGCCAGAGTATTCCCGGCATAGCACACGGAGTATTACTGGAGGCACAATAATCGTCCGCTTTGGACGATTATTGTGTTTTTGTAAAAGTAGTTAAAAATATGTTGCATTGATATTGATTTGTTGTTATAATGTTATCGTTAAAAAACAATACATAATTGAGGAGTAAAATTATGGCAGACGAAAAGAAAAAAATCAGTCTCGGTGGCATTGACAGTGCTGCAGAGGAAAAGGGTTCATTCATCAAAACCGTGTGGCAGCTCGTTAAGTTTTTGGTAGTATCAGGTCTTGTTACCATTATTCAGCTGGTACTTGCCAATGTGCTTCCATTCGTATTTGACAAGGTAACAACACCGGTTTGGGGCTTCCTACAGGGTATTTTTGACCCCAATGTAGTTTTTGACCCATCCACAGCAGAGGGTGCAAAGCAGGTTGCAAAGTATGTTGTTGACGCTAGCGGTAATTTGCTTGGCGATTCTGCAATCGTTAACGGCGCTGTTATTTCCGGCGGTATCGTAACCTTTGGTTACTTGCTTCCATTCTTCTTGTCCAACCTTATTGCCAACATTTACGGCTTCTATCAGAACAAGAAGACAACATTTAAGTCAGATGCTCCATGGTACAACTTTGCTGCATACATTGTACTTATGATTGCTCTTATCCTGTTCTCTACTTGGTTCCAGGGCTGGCTTGTAGGTATTATGGCAAAGATTCCTTGGGCATGGCTACAGCCTCTCGCAAGAACTATCGCAGGTCTTGCTGCCGGCTTTGTGCAGATGGTAGTTCTCTTCCCGATGGAGAAGTTTGTTCTTCTTAAAGAGAAAAAAGAAGACGCCCCGGCTGAGGCATAATACAATTATTGCAAAAATCAGAGCAACCTTATTCGGTTGCTCTTTTTTGTGTGGTTACAGAATTAAAGGAGCAGTGCCTTGGGCATTGCTCCTTTGGTATTACATCAGGTCGCAGATGGTATCTGCCAACTGGGTTGGATTGTCGATTGGCAGTCCGGCGATGAGTCTGGCCTGGTTATACAAAATACTTGTGTATTTTTTTAGGGTGTCATCGTCAACAGCTTTTAATTTCTCAGCAATAGGGTGGGTATTGTTGATTTCCAGCACCAGCTCTGCCTTTACGCTATCGTTGGCTCCCGGCATTTGGGACAGCACCTTTGCCATCTCCAGACTTACATAGCCTTCGGCGGATAGGCATACTGCGTGTGAGCCTAATTTGTTGGTGAATTTGACCTCCTTTACCTCACCGGACAGGCAGTCCTTCATCTTGTCCAGCAGGTCTTTTGCATCTTCGTTAGTTTTGTTTATTGCCTCTTTTTCTGCATCTGTGTCTAGGTCAAGGTCATCCTTGCAGATGTTGGCGAATTGCTTGCCGTCATATTCCATCAGCATTTGGATAGCAAATTCATCCACTTCATCGGTAAAGTATAGAATTTCGTAACCTTTATTCTTTACTGCCTCGCACTGTGGCAGCATAGCAATTTTGTTAACATTGTCACCACAGGCGTAGTAAATCTTTTCCTGTGAGTCTGCCATGCGCTCCACATATTCCTTTAGGGTGGTATAGTCGTCACCAACGGATGACTTGAACATAACCAAATCCTTTAAATTGTCCTTGTTCATACCATAGTCGGCATATATGCCCCACTTGATATTTGTGCCGAAGGTGTCGAAGAATTGATTGTACTTTTCTCTGTCATTAGCCAGCATTTTTGCCAGTTCGTTCTTTATTTTCTTCTCTATAGCCTTTGCTATAATCTTCAGTTGACGGTCGTGCTGAAGTACCTCGCGAGAGATGTTTAGGCTAAGGTCGGCGCTGTCTACTAAGCCTTTAACAAAGCTAAAGTAGTCCGGCAGCAGATCGGCGCATTTGTCCATAATCAGAACGCCGTTAGAGTATAGCTGTAGTCCTTTTTCGTACTCCTTGGAGTAAAAGTCCATCGGCGCATTCTTTGGTATAAACATTAGGGCATCAAAAGTAGCTTGACCCTCTGTTTTTGTGTGGATTACCAGGGTAGGGTCTTGGTAGTCAAAAAATTTGGACTTGTAAAATTCGTTGTAGTCCTCGTCCTTGATTTCGCTTTTTGATTTGCGCCACAGCGGTACCATGGAATTGAGGATTTCGTCATTAATCTCGGTTATGTACTCGCCCTCGTTGTCGGGGTCTGGCACTTGGGATGTCATTTCCATAACTATTGGGTAACGGATGTAGTCGCTGTATCTTTTTACCAGGTCTTGGATACGATACTGCTCCAGGTATTCGCTGTATGATTCGTCTTCCGTATCTGCCTTGATATGCAGCGTTACGGTTGTGCCCACCTCGTCCTTTTGGCATGGGTTGATGGTGTAGCCGTCAGCTCCCCGGCTGGTCCAAATACTGGCTTCCTCAGTATCCAATGCCTTGGATACAACCTCGACCTTGTCTGCTACCATGAATGCAGAGTAAAATCCTACACCGAATTGGCCAATAACCTCAATATCCTGTGCATCCTTATTGTCGGCGTTAGCCTTTTTAAAATCCAAAGAGTCGGACTTTGCTATAGTACCCAGATTTTGCTCCAACTCCTTAGCTGTCATACCGATACCGTGGTCGGTAATTTTTATTGTTCGGTCTTCCTTGTTTAGTTCGATGCGAATTGTAAGATTGTCCTTGTCTGCGTTGATGCCGGTGTCGGTCAATGACTTAAAATAAAGCTTGTCCGTTGCATCACTTGCGTTAGAAATCAATTCTCTCAAAAAGATTTCTTTGTGGGTATAGATGGAGTTAATCATCATATCCAACAGTTTTTTAGATTCTGCCTTAAATTGTTTCTTGCTCAAAATAATCACCTCATACATATTTTACTATTTAGTAGAAAAGGTGTATCGCCTGTAGCATCCATTAAGGCGTGAATGCCGGTGACGAATCATTTTGCACTTTTTCTGCAAAGGGGATTATAGCACAAACAGACAAAAAAATCCATCGGTTTTTAATATTTGTTTGCTTTTTATTCGTCGGCAATTCAACTTTTGGTTGAATTATTTTCAAGAATCAAGTTATTGAGTTTATTCTGTGTTTAAGTTATTATTTAGTCAGACGGTACCGCTAATATTTTTTGAGGTGACTAATATGAATATTTATTTTAGCGAAAACATTAAGCGTTTACGTAAGGAGCGTGATTTGACACAGGAGGCACTTGCCGAATTCCTCGGAGTTTCTTTTCAGGCGGTCAGCAAATGGGAGCGTGGCGAAAGTCATCCCGATATTGAGTTGCTGCCGACCATTGCAGATTTCTTTTCCGTGTCAACAGATGAACTGCTCGGTGTTGACAAGGCAAAAAACGAGGCAGAAATACTTGTAATTTGTGAAAAGTTTGATAAAAAGCAGTACGCCGGCTCGGAAGGTCCGATGGGTTATTTTATGAAGGACGCCTACAAAAAGTATCCGGCTGATTTTAGAATTGCCATTAGGTATATGCAACATCTTCAGGCAATCAGCGATTCATATGAAAAAACATTGGAGCATACCGCCGAAATTACAGCCATATATAACCGAATTCAAAATTATTGTACGGATGATGTTATCAGAATTCATGCAAAGTATTTGATTCTGCATCATTACAGGAGCTTGGCTCAAGTTAAAGAAAGTTCGATTGGTTATGAAGATGTTTACAAGCTTCTTGATACGCTTCCGTCAATTAAAGAAACAAAGGATTATTTGCTTTGTTATATGCACGAGTACGGAGATGAGGATAATATAAGAGCCGGTTGTAGAAATCTGATAGATAAGTTAATTCCGTGTCTTGACGATGCTATGAAGCACTATGTTTTGTTTGCAACAAGAGCAAGAAAAAATTCTACAAGAGAACAATTACAGGAAACTGTTGATGCATTGGAAAAAATCAAAGCAATCTATAATATTTTCTATCCCGATGAGGTGTTTGGTGATTGCTGGAGAAGAGCTATTTATACATACGGAGATTTGGGAGAAGCGTATCAATGCCTCGGCGATGACAAAAAAGCATTGATGAATTTAAGAAAATGTGCCGAGCTTTCAAAACGGTTTGACACATTGCCTGATGAAACAAAAAGGCATAATTTGTTTTTTGAAGGAACGGTTTACAAAAAGAGCGATGACCCTTCGGTATTTTCCGATTCGAGTCTTTGTGCATTGATGACAGAATATATGCTTGAACACTTTTCGCTTTCAGAGGAGTTTAAGACAATGCCTGAATTTAAAGAAATAATCAATATTATGAAATAGTATTATAGTTTGAAGGCTCAAGGAAAAAAGAAATCCTTGAGCCTATTTTTTATTTGTAGTATTTATCAATGCCGCCATAGCCCTTGATTAGTTTATTCTCTCTTGTTTTTGAAATAAAACTGTTGAGCCTTTTTTTCAAATTCTTTGGGACGCTTTCTTGCCGCATCAATATATGCAACGCGAATCCGTTTGTATGCCTGCGGAAAACGCTTATAGTTTTTCCAGGCGGTGGGGTCAGCCTTGATTGCATCCAAAATATCCGTGGGAAATACATAGGGTTTACTGATTACTTCTGCAACCGAATCTTTGATTTTGGTATGAATCAGTAGATGTTACACGGGCGTATCGTCCCACATATCCCGTATGCAAAGTACAATCGCTACGGTATTGACTATAATGCTAAATATTAGTATAATTTTTATACAATTTTTGCTAGTATACGAAGCTAATGAAAAGATATTCAATATGTTATTTGATTGCGAGAGTTTTACTAGCAATACTTTTGGGAGGTTCAAATGAAAAAAACATCACTAAGCAGAAAGAACAAAATATTTTTGGTAGTATTAGTAACTTTGATAATTGCAATTATTTGTTATGTTATTGCCGGAATTGTTATTTATAATACGCCAAAACAACATACATTATCAGCGATCTCAATTTACAATATTAATTCTCTTGTGGATGAAAATTTTGAGAGAAATGATGAAGATGAAGAACAAGCGAGAAAAACAACAATTACAGAAAAAGAATTTATTGAGTATTTAGAAAAATTACAAGAACAAGGTAAATTAGAAAAATATGAAGTAGGTGAAACATCTATAGGTGTTTATTTAGTGGATTACGGATATTTCCTATGTCGTTTTGATTTGCCAAACGGCTATCAAGGTGCTTCAAGCAATTCAAATACTAATCGGAGCAATGATACCATAAGTGCAACAACAAATGAAATTTCATTATCCGTTTTATCAGCTCAGCCGTGTGATGATATATCGTCAGATGTTTTTGATAACTCAGCAAGTCTAATAGAAAATGCAAATTTAGGTTATGAGTTTACAGATAATATTGATTCGGCAAATGTTACATTAGAGTTTATGAAAACACTTTCAAAATATCGTGTTATTATTTGGAATGGTCACGGTGGATGTAGTGATGATAGAGGAAGTTATTCTTTTCAAATAGGTGAAACATGGACAAATGAAAACTATGAAAAATATAGAGAAGAAGAAAACGCGGGACGAGTAGTAAGATATATGGAAGGCGGTGTTGGAATTACACCGAAATTTTTTGAGGATTATTATGAAGATGATGCATTCAATGACACGTTAATATATCTTGGCTCATGTCATCTTGGTGAGGGAAGCTCAACATTTGCTGAAACATTTATAAAAAAAGGAGCAGAAGCAGTTCTTGCATACAAAAACACTGTTTTTGAAAAATACAATCAAAAAATGTGTGAGACGGTATTTAATGAATTAATTAAACAGGATGGTGATACAGGCTCAACAAAAACTGTGGCGGAAGCACTCGAAACAGCGAAAAATCAAAATGGCGAAAAAGACCCGTCACGCTCAAAATGGTATGACCTTGTGCTATATCCTGTTTTTCAGGATTATATGCCAAAAGCAAAGCGGGCAGAATTGGTTTTGACGGAAAATGATAATAATTCTTTTAGATTGGTTGATAATACAACAAAAGAAGTAACAACTGAAGTCGAAACTAAAGAAAATACAGATTATGAAAAAATCTATACAGATTATGTTAGTGACAAAATAATTGCTGATATAGGTGTTTGTAATGATTTTGAAATTACGTTAGATAGTATTGCAGAAAACACAATCTACGAGCATATAGATAATTCAAAGGGCTTGTCCTCTGTGTGTATAGATGATTTTAATAACGACAAAATTCCCGAAATGATTACGGTCTCGGCCTTAGGTAAAGATAATGGATTTGTAAAAATTCGAGTAAAACTGTATTGTATCGAAAATAATGAGGTTGTTAAGAAGGGTGTGGTGTACGAAACCGATAAGTATGATAACGCCGATGAACAATTATATGTGTACACTGTAAAAAATGATAGCAATACATTTTTATGTTTGTCGGATCAATTTTGGTACGGCGGTTCTTCAAGCGGAAGCATATATGCACAATATTTTAAGGCATTTTCTGTTGATAAAAACAATAAATTATCTGCAAAAGCCGACTTAACATTTGGCTATAATCGTGGAAATGTCACATATCAAATTAATGGCAAAGAGTATGTTGTTGCCAATGACGGTGAATATAACGATAATATATCATCAGTGAAAAACAAGCTTAATGATTTGTTTTCTGACATTGGATTAAGTGAGTTCAAAGGAGCCGGTATCGAAACTGCTAATTGGATGGGATTCCCTAAAAGTAATAATTCAAAAGTATTCAAATGCGGCACAAAAATTGTTAGTGATTATACATACAAAGCGTACTTGAAAGATTATACCGGCTTTTCTAAAAAACACAAAACCACCAAACCAGCGATAGAAAAAAACATCACTAAGAAAAGTAAAGAAGATAAGGTAACTACTACTAAAGAAACCACATCTTCGAGTCTAAAAGATATATTGTTGAAGTATTATTGGATTGGCGATTCGGAGCAATTGGCTCCTCCAAACAAAAATATATATGAATTTACTTCGGATAAAGTTGTTTACCATTACGAGGGAGACATATCACAGGATAAATCTACATGGATAAAGCATTCGGAAAAAATTACTTATGAGATAGAAAACAACACATTAAAAATTGATTTCGTGGATTATAATTTTGATGTAGATTTAAAGTACGTAAAAGCCAAAAATTATTTTAACAAAGTTAGCGGTTATTGTTTTTATCAAACGGATTTTGTGTCTGATGGTTCCCCTATGGAGGCAATGTATTTGTTAAAGGGTAAATTGAAGTAAGGTGCTTTGAACTATGTAAGTTGATGCAAAAATTCAATATTTTTGGATATGTATATAGCAAGAAAAGAGTGTAAGTTAGGTGCTTACACTCTTTTTGCTTGGGTTTGCATAATTACTGTGGGTTGCGCTGGGCACAAGTCCTTTTTCTCTTAGTCCATTGCGTCGGATACTGCGTCTCCGGCTTTGTCGACTGCTCCGCCAACGCCATCGGCAACATCGTCTATACCTTCGCCAATATCGTCGCCAACCCGGTCGGCTCTGTCCTTAGCTTCGGTTGCCATATCGGTGGCATTATCTTCAGCCTTGTTGGTTGTGCCGGATTTGTTTGTAGTGCTTGTTGAAGACATTGTGGTAGTAGTTGATGTGGTGCTGTTTAGAGTGTTGTTGTTGCTCTTGCCACAGGCTACCATTGTTCCTGCAATTACGCAGATTGATAATATGCAGATTATTGCTTTTTTCATATATATCATCCTTTCAGTGATAGTGTTGTCCAATTATTTCTTTTTATTCATTTATTTTGTCAGAGTGCCGTTATCGGTCTTTAGCAGTAGCATAATATCTTCCTCGTCACCTGTGTCGCAGTTGATATACACCAGAGCTTCCTCACCGGTGTCGTTACTGCGGCAGGTAAACTCATAACACTGTACTTCTTTGCCGCTTTCTTTTGGTATTACGCATTGCTTTGAGGACAGTACTGTCAGATACTTTGATACTCTTTTTTGTGCTTGTGCCTTGCTGATTTTCGGTGTAGATGGAGTACGGGTTTTGTGATTGGTGAGATAGGTATTGGCATCCACTGTTAGCAAAGTACCGTCAGCCATGGACACACCAACCTTTATTAGGTCACTGTAGTAAGTTACGCCATTCTTTCGGTATGCACAATTTATGGTGCAGACATTGTCATCTACTACATAGTAACTGGTTGCCATATTGTCATATCCTATATTTTTTAGGTGGCTGAGTGCCAGTCCACAGGCTTCTTTTTCGGATATTTCGCTTTTGGTTATAGCACCGGAATACAGCATTTGGCGTATATATCCACCCTGCTTAGTTACAGATACTGTATATCGACTGCATTTGTAGGTAAAGCAAGGAATTAGGCCTTTTTCATCGGTTTCGTAATTGATTTTTCCGGACTTGATATTCAGTGCTTTGGATACTACGCTTTTGCCTCGGTCGGCAGATATTACAGGACTGTTGTTTACCAATTCGGATTTTTTGTTTAGCACTTGGTCAGAGAATGGACCATCGTATAGCAGAGTAGGGAAGTCATCAAAAATTTTTGCACCATTGGAGAATCCGTTGGATAGGGTCGATATGCTCTGTATGTTTTTTGAATTTACTTCGCCTGAGGTGATTTCGCCACCGGCTTCTACAATGCTGACCATATCGTCTATTGATTCCTGTAACCGCTGACAATACTTTAGCAGTGAGCTTAAACTGGCGTGCTGGGCGTCTGTGATTTTTTCGTCCTTGTCAATTTTGTTGCCTATGAATTGGGCGTAATCTCCTGCTTGGGACAGAAATTTGTAGGTAGCACCTAATTTCATTTGTTGTGCAGGTAATCGGCTGATTGCATTTTTTGCAGTTGCACACTGAGCATACAGGTCTCGGCTAATATCATATATCTCGCCGGCAGAGTTAGAGTATAACTCCTTTGTTAGGTCAGTGCTGATAGAATCTAGGCTTTCACTAAGTTCCATCAGCGATTGCTGATAATTTAGCTCCAGTTCATTTCGGTAGGTGTTCATATTCCTGGTGTTTATGGCTGCTGACGCCATCAATATAGCCAGTGCAAATATGGTATAGCTGGCGATTCTAATGTAGCTTCTCTTTGTCATATTGTCACTCCTTTTTGTGTACAAAATCATTATTGCCATATTGTGCACAAAAATTCATTATTTGTTTGCAACAGGTTATATACTGTGTTATAATGTAATTTGGATTATTGTTGATGAGGGACTTTTGTATGAAAGAGTTTGAGAAAAAAAGGATTGTGGTTAAGGTTGGCACATCCACCTTGACTCATAGTAATACCAAAAAGACGAATATAGCCCGTATGGCAAAATTGGTGTCCGTGCTTGCAGACTTGCACAATATGGGACATGAAGTGGTGCTTGTTTCTTCCGGTGCTATCGCAATCGGCGTCGGCAAGCTGGGACTTAACAAAAAACCCTGCAAGGATAAGGAGCTACAAGCAACTGCCGCTATTGGACAGGGAGAGCTTATGTTTTTGTATGACAAGCTTTTTGGTGAATATGGAGTAGTTGTATCCCAGCTTTTGTTTACTACGGATGCGTTGCAAAAGGATGAGAGTAGGGGACATCTTATTGATACATTCAATCAACTATTAGCATACGGTGCCATCCCTATTGTAAATGAAAATGACTCTGTGTCCATTGAGGAGCTTCGCAACGGCGATAACGACTGCTTGTCCGCAATTGTGTCCGAACTTATTGAGGCGGATATGTTGATTATGCTTACAGACACAGACGGGTTGTATGACAGCAATCCCAATACAAATCCCAATGCAAAATTGATTTCCTGTGTTGAGGAGATTACACCGGAGATTGAACGCATTGCAGGTGGTGCCGGCGACTTGGGGACCGGTGGCTTTGCTACAAAGATTATAGCGGCCAATATCGCTACCTCAGCAGGTATTCCGGTATCAATTATTAACGGCGAAAAGCCCACTAGAATATATAAGATTTTGGATGGCGAAAGTGTAGGCACACAGTTTTTGCCAAGGGAGAAATAGTATGACCATCACCGATATGGGAAGATGTGCAAGGGCGACCATGCCATTTATGTCCCAGGTTACTACAGAAAAAAAGAATATTGCTTTGCTGGCTATTGCAGAAGCATTGTTGGAGCATAAGGATAGAATTATTGATGCCAATGCCATTGATATGCAAAACGGCACGGACGCAGGCTTGGGCGACGGACTTCTGGATAGGCTGATGCTGGATAGTGACCGCATTGACGGTATCGCCGATGGCGTTAGGAATGTAGCCTCACTGGAGGAGCCTTGCGGCAAGGTGGTATCCACCTACAATAAAGACAATGGTCTGGTGATAAAAAAGGTTACCGTGCCTATTGGCGTTATCGGTATTATTTTTGAGGCTAGGCCAAATGTTACTGCCGACGCAGCGGCACTGTGCCTTAAGAGCGGCAACGCTGTTATACTTCGAGGCGGCAAGGAGGCCATTAATTCAAATACTGCTTTGGCAGAGGTTATGCGTGATGCTGTGGAGAGTGTGGGATTCCCCGGAGATGTTATCCAGTTGGTTGCCGACACCAGCCGTCAGTCAGCCAATGATATGATGCATTTGGACGATTATCTTGATTGTTTAATTCCTCGTGGCGGCAAGGGACTTATCAAGGCTGTTGTACAGAATTCTACTGTGCCGGTAATTGAGACCGGTTCGGGCAATTGCCATATATATGTTGACGACAGTGCAGATATTGATATGGCAGCCGATATTATTTTTAACGCAAAGACCCAGCGTATCAGTGTGTGCAATGCATGTGAGAGCTTGGTAATCAACAGTAAAATTATTGACAGGGCGTTGCCTGTAATTAAGGCGAGATTGGACGAAAAAAATGTGGTAATGGTTGGTGACCCGGTCGCTATGGCTGTGTGTGATGGTGTTTTGCCTGCAAACGAAGAGGATTTTTACACCGAATATTTGGATTACAAAATAAGTGTAAAGACCGTTGATACTCTTGATGAGGCAATATCGCACATTAATGAACATTCCACCGGCCACAGCGAGGCTATTATTACTTCTAATATGGACAATGCCGACAAATTTATGAAATGCGTGGATTCATCGTCGGTGTATGTAAATGCATCCACCAGATTTACTGACGGTGGTGAGTTTGGCTTGGGTGCAGAAATTGGTATTTCTACCCAAAAGCTCCACGCTCGTGGACCTATGGGTATATCCCAGTTGACTACCACAAAATATCTTATTTACGGAGATGGACAAACTAGGTAATGGGACAGGATTACTTTGACAACGATGTGGACATAATGCGTAAGAAACGCAAAAAAAAGAGAAAAAGAAAAAAGGCTCGCAGAACCATTTTATCCATACTTGGTATTTTGGTTATCGGCGTTGGTACTTTTTTTGGCACCATCAAGTTGGTTAAGCCTGATTTTGACTTTTCATTGATTTTGCCGGAGCGTACCAGCCAGGTTGTGGCTTTTATTGAAAAGAAAAAGATTAATATTGACTCGCCGTCACAGCAGGACAGCACAACTGTTGCCCCCGGCACAACAACTACTACCCAACCAACATATTATAATTATCTTGACTCGTCCGAGTTCGAATTTTCTGCTGACAGCAAGGGCAATCTTGTTGGTAATTTACTGGGTGGCGGCAGGATTGCTACCAGCCCGTCATATATCTATAATTTAGCAAACAATAGAGGTATATATCGCTTTATTCCATCCACAGAGGAATTTGCTATTTCTTACCCAACAAAGGATACTCTGGCTTGCCTTAATCTTGTTGGTGATTATCTGTATTTCATCAACAAGACGGACGGATGCTTCTACTCTCTTGAGAGAGGTACTACTAATGCTAAAAAATTGGCAGAGGATGTGGACTTCGCTTACGTGTACGGCAATGATGCGTATTATATCAGCGGTCTCAATACTATGTGCTATATGGACTTGAAGTCCGGCGATTCCAAAGAGTTGTATGATTCCACGGGCAAGCTACAGTTTGTCGGCATATCCTTGGACAGAGTATTCTTTGCAGAGGACAAGGGCAGCAGGGTAGGTTATTTAACTGTGGACAAGCATGGCAGGGATGAGGCGTCTCCTTTTATGGCAGATACCTATAGCGATGAGATAAAGTTTATGACAATGGAGGATGGATTTCTCTATTATTATCACAGACAGGACGGCGGCGATTACAACCTGGTACGCAAGAAGTTCGGCTCCGACAAGACCGTGACCTTGCTGAATAATGTGAGACCTAACGGCTACCCAATAGTGGATGCAAACAAGCTGTACTACGCTACTATCAATGACGGTACATATCGTATGCGAGAGTATAATATGAATACAAAGACAAAAAAGACTATGTTGTCCGTATCCGGAGTTAAGGAAACAGGGCATATAAATATCTTTCACGGCGGAGAATATGACTTTATTATCGGCCAAAAGGCAGAGAATGGAGATGCAGTGTATATTGCCAGCGGTATGTACACTTCCTCCTCCAATGTAATGCGCTTTTCTGAGGGCAAGTGGAAGTATTAGTAATTAGATAGATACAGAGGTTTAAGTTTTGGACAAGTATAAAAAACTGGCGGTTAACACAATAATATTTGCAATCGGCACATTCTCATCCAAGGTGCTGAGTTTTCTGCTGATGCCGTTTGTCACTCGTATGATGGGTACGGCAGACTATGGCTCTGCAGATTTGGTACAGCAGACGGCCAATGTGCTGATTCCGATTGTGTTTTTACAAATCAATAGTGCTGTATTGCGTTATTCGTTGGACAAGGCCAGCGACAAGAGTGATGTATTTACCGTTGGTATTCGCACCACTCTCAAAGGTTTTGCTGTGTTCTTGCTGTTTGCTTACCCGGTTAGTCTCATTACTATTAATGATTTTAGGCTGGGTGACTATATAGTATTTATATATGTGTTTGTGCTGACATCGGGTACTCGACAGTTGTGCCAAAATTTTGTTAGAGGCTGTGGACATGTAAAGACATTTGCTATTGACGGAATTTTGACCACCGCTACTATGCTGACATTCAATCTCTTGTTTTTGGGTCCATTGCATTTGGGAGTTAAGGGATATATTTTTGCTATCATTGCTTCCGATTTTTGCTCAATCTGTTTTTTCTTTGTTACCTGCAAATTATGGCGATATGTCAAGGTTAAGGGCGTTAGCAAAAATTTGAAACTGGAGATGCTAAAGTATTCAATCCCTATGATGCCTACCGTTATTCTGTGGTGGATTGTCAATGTGTCGGATAGATATATGGTTACCGGTTTCATTTCTTCATCTGCCAACGGTCTTTATACTGCTGCATCCAAGATTCCAAACTTTGTAGTTATGTTTTCTTCCATATTCATAGACGCGTGGCAGTTATCTGCTGTTGAGGAATATGACAGTGATAGCAGAGCCACATTTTTTTCCAAGGTAATCAGAGTGTATTCCGGCGGAATATTTGCTGTGGCGTCAGCTCTTATTCTTGGCTGTCAGCTGATAACCAAAATATTGGTTGCACCATCATATTTTGATTCATGGCAGTATGTGCCGATTTTGATTATTGCTACCTCTTTTTCTTGCTTTGTTAATTTCCTGGGCTCAATCTACATGGCAGAAAAAAAGTCGGTTATGGCCATGGTTACTGCATTGGCAGGTGCCGGTACAAATGTTGTGCTCAATTTGATATTGATACCTCGCATCGGCGCCAACGGCGCTGCTATTGCCACAGTGGCTGCTTTTGTTGTGGTGTTTGTTGCACGCGCAATTCATACTCGCAAGTACATCGAGGTAAAACTGAATCCTCCTTTACTGATATTACAGACGCTTATTTTGGTTGTGCAGTGTGTTGTAATGCTTTATTTCAAGTCAGGTGTAACAATGTACGCCATCGAGGCAGTGCTGTTCCTTGTTATGGTTGTAGTCAATCTTGGTCCGATCAAGGAATTGGCAATGCTTGTATTGGGTAAATTTTTGAAAAAGGGACATAAATCTTAGTATTTAATCGTTATTATATATTGCAAATTGGCATATTTTAGTGTATAATGTACAAACAATATATCAAAACTCAATAAAAAAGCACAATATTTTGGAGGATTTGTATGAAATCTACAATTTCTGTTACACAAGCAAAGAAGCTTATCACTGACAAGCTGTCTCATTTTTTCGGCGTATTACCAAAGGATGCAACCGATGAGCAGTTTTACAAGGCAGTGTCTATGATAATCAGGGACCGTATGTCCCAGCAGAACAGTGAGTTCCGTACTGCTGCCGAAGGCCAGGATTCCAAGCAGATTTACTATCTCTGTATGGAGTTCCTTATGGGTCGTTCTCTCAAGAACAATCTTTACAATTTGGGTCTGACAGAGGTTTTTGGCGACGCACTTGATTCTATGGGTGTTGACATTAACAAATTGTACGAAAAGGAACCCGATGCAGGTCTTGGCAACGGTGGTCTGGGCAGATTGGCGGCTTGCTATCTGGACGGACTTGCTACCAATGGATTTCAGTCCATGGGTTATTCCCTTCGTTACGAGGCCGGTATTTTTAAGCAAAAATTGGTTGACGGCTGGCAGACAGAATTGCCTGACTTTTGGCTTCCCGGTGGAGATGTATGGCTTGTCCCACGTGAGGAGCGTGCAGTAGAGGTCAAATTTGAGGGCTACATTGAGGACAGTTGGGACGGAGAATACCATCATGTAAATCATAAGGATGCTAATGTAGTTGTTGCTATTCCATACGATATGTATGTGTCCGGTAAGGGCAAGGGCGTTGCTCGTCTTCGTCTGTGGGCAAGCAAGAAGCCTGAGCTGGATATGGCTTTGTTTAACCAAGGCTCATATATCAAGGCTATGGAGCAGTCTGCTATGGCAGAGGCAATCACAAAGATTTTATACCCCGCTGATAATTCACCGGAGGGCAAATCCCTTCGTCTTCGCCAGCAGTACTTCTTGGTATCCTCATCCATCCAGGATATTATTCAGCGCCATCTCACAAAGTACGGTACTCTGGATAATCTTCCCGACAAGGTAGCAATTCATATCAACGACACCCACCCGACTATGGCTATTCCCGAGCTTATGCGTATTATGTTGGATGAGTGTGGCTACGGCTGGGACGAGGCTTGGTCAATCGTTACTCGCACAGTTGCCTACACCAATCACACTGTTATGAAAGAGGCGCTGGAGTGCTGGAGCGAGGAGCTGTATTCCCGTCTTCTTCCTCGAATTTACCAGATTACCAAGGAGATTGACAATCGCTTCCGCGCTTATGTATGGTCTGCAACTCACGATGCAGACAAGGTGGAGCGTATGGCTATTGTGTCCAGCGGCGTTGTTCGTATGGCAAACCTTTGTGTTGCCGGCTCTCACAGTGTTAACGGCGTATCTGCTCTTCACAGCGAGATTTTAAAGGACACTGTATTTAATGATTTTTATACCCTTACTCCGGAAAAGTTTGGCAATGTAACAAACGGTATTGCATTCCGTCGCTGGATTTGTCAGGCTAACCCAACACTGACGGAGTATATTACTTCCTTGATTGGCGACAAGTTCATTACTCAGTCCGACGAACTTCTCAAGCTTCGCGACTACAAGGATGACAAAAAGGTGCTGGCTCGTCTTGCTCAGATCAAGCACGAAAATAAGGTAAGATTTGCCAAGGTGATAAAGAAGAGAAACGGTGTTGACATCAACCCTGACTCTATCTTTGATGTACAGGTTAAGCGTTTGCACGAGTACAAGAGGCAGCAGCTTAATGTGCTCAACATCATTGCCGAGTACCAGATGCTCAAGGCAAATCCCAATGCCGATTATTACCCAAAGACATATATCTTTGCATCCAAGGCAGCCCCCGGCTACTATATGGCAAAGAAAATTATTGAGCTTATCGATGCTTTGTCCAAGGTTATCAACAACGATCCGGACGTAAATGACAAGCTTAAGGTCGTATTTATGGAGGACTACAACGTATCCTTGGCAGAGGTGCTGATGCCTGCTGCCGACATCAGTGAGCAGATTTCTCTTGCCGGCACAGAGGCTTCCGGTACCGGTAATATGAAGCTTATGCTCAACGGCGCAGTAACTCTCGGTACAATGGACGGTGCCAATGTTGAGATTTATGACGCTGTAGGAGAAGACAATATATTCATCTTTGGTATGAAGACTCCTGAGGTTGAGAACCTAAAGCGTCGTGGCTATAACCCGCAGGCGTATATCAACAATAATGAGGCGTTGGCTAATGCAATCTCATTTATTCGTGAGGGTATCAACGGCAAGAGATTTGACGAGGTTTACTCATCTCTTGTTAACAGTGACCCTTACATGGCACTTGCGGATTTTGAGGATTATCAGGTAGCTCAGCGTGCTATTTCCAAGGCTTATGCCGATACCGAGAGCTTTACCAGAATGTCACTTATGAACATCAGCGGAGCCGGTATTTTCTCTGCAGACCGTTCTATTATGGACTATGCAAACAACATTTGGCACACAAAGCCTATTCAGTTTGAGCAGGAAAATCCAAAGACCGCAAAGAAGTCCGTACCTATGGCACCAAACACAGACAAAAAGTCTTCAACAAAAAAGACAACCAAGAAATCTAAGTAATATTTGTATGGACGGCCTGGGGGTCGTCCGTACTTTTTATGATGCTATGACAGTTTTTAATTCCCGAAAAACTGAATACAAGGACAAAATCAGGGCTATTGCCACTGACGAACAGGTCAAGCTTCGTATTGTTGTGCCCCGTTCCATGAACTGTAGTTGTGCCGTTCTTTGTGTTGCCAAGGAGAATGAGTCGCCAATATATTACAATATGTTTTGGGCAGGTATGTGTGGCAATGACCACGAATATTGGGAGCTTCATTTTTCTGCTACAACACCGGGCTTGTATTGGTATCATTTTGAACTTGATACCCCATGGGGAAGGAGCTTTGTACGCAATGTGGGTCACGGAATCGGCGACTTTGCACCTGATGGCGACGATTTTCAGCAGACCGTGTACGACAGTTCTTTTGTAACACCCGATTGGCTCAAGGGTGGCATTATATACCAAATCTTTCCTGACAGATTTTATAATTCCGGCAAGAAAAAAAGAGGAGTGCGCGACACCAGAGTTATGCGCCAATGGGGTGAGGAGCCCTATTGGCGTGAGGAACAGATGAACGGCATTTGGAACAATGACTACTTTGGAGGAGACCTAAAGGGTGTGGAGGAAAAATTGCCTTATCTTGCCGATTTAGGTGTTAGTTGCATATACCTCAATCCTATATTTGAGGCTAATTCCAACCATAGATATGACACTGCCGACTATGAGCGTATTGACCCGTTACTGGGCACTCAATCCGACCTGAAGCATTTGTGCAAGGTGGCAGGGGAGGAATATGGTATCTCTGTCATACTGGATGGCGTATTCAGTCATACGGGCTGCGACAGTAAGTATTTCAATCTTTACGGAAATTATGATACTGTGGGTGCATACAACAGCAAGAGCAGTCCTTATTTTGATTGGTACAAGTTCATTGATTATCCGGACAATTATCATTCCTGGTGGGGCATTAAGCTGTTGCCCGAGATTATTGAAGAAAACGAGAGTTATCGCAGTTATATCTGCGGCAAGGACGGTATATTGCGCAAATGGATGCGCTGCGGAGTTGCCGGTTGGCGACTTGATGTTGCTGACGAATTGCCGGATGTATTTCTCGATGATTTACGCAAGGCAGTTAAAGAAGAAAATGAGGATGCAATCATAATAGGCGAGGTTTGGGAGGACGCTACCACCAAATTTGCCTACGGACAGCGCCGTAGATATTTTATGGGCGACCAGTTGGATTCTGTTATGAATTATCCTTTTGCCGATGCAATTCTCAATTATGTTAGATTGGGCAATGCCGAGGCGTTTTTTGACGCTGTGATGAGTATTGTGGAGAATTATCCTCCCCAGGTTACTAATGTGTTGATGAATCATATCGGCACTCATGATACCGAGCGCGCTATCACTCGTCTTGTAGGGGAGAATCCGGAGGGATATGGCAGGCATTGGCAGTATGAGCATAATCGCTTGTCACAGGATGATTATATTCGCGGCGTATCTATGATGAAAATAGCGTCACTGCTGCAATTCACACTACCCGGTGTACCATCCATCTACTATGGGGACGAGATAGGTATGCAGGGTATGAAGGACCCATTCAATCGCGCTTGTATGGATTGGGAGCATCCCAATGCAGAACTCCACAGGTGGTACAGACGATTGGGCGAGATTAGGCGAGGCTGTCACGTGTTTGCTCAAGGCTCATTCGAGCCTGTATTCTGCCGTCACAAAACAGTTGCATATATTCGTAGTGACGAAAACAGTATGGTTTTGGTTGCCGTCAATCTGGACGATTGTGCTGTGGATATTCCCGTTGGTGAGGAGTGGAATGGAGCATATACATTCTTTGGCGACGGCATAACCAACGGAAGTATTCATCTGGAACCATATAGGTATTCAATGCATACTGTGGTTAAATAATAGGTTAAAAAGGGACGAATTTCGTCCCTTATTTTTTTGCAAATAATTGTGAAAAACAGAAAATAATTATTGACAAACGATAATTTAGGTGGTATAACATAGTCAAATAATTCCATTGGAGGTAATAATATGTGGAATAACGACAGGTCGGTTAGACTAACCCAGGGGATAATTAGAGCTTGTTATATTTTGTTAGGAGTTGTAGCTGTTGGATTGCCGTTTTTGTTGAACAATGGGTTTTATCATTTTGATATTTTGGGTCAGATAAAGTCCTATGTTATCGGACCGTTCTATGCCGTTGTGCCGGCCGGGTATGTGGCGCTGGTGTGTCTTGATAAACTATTGATTAATATCAGACGCGATGCCGTATTCGTATATGATAATGTTAAGCTACTGCGTATTATATCCTGGGCCTGCGCCTATGCTGCCTTGGTTGGATTTGTGGCTTTTGTTGTCATACTACTCAGTGATTTTATGTTCGAGACAATGCTGGTGCTGTCAGCCGGAGAGTTCTTTATGGCTTTGATAGTAAGGGTTGTAAAGAATGTGTTTGATAAGGCTATTGAGATTAAAGAAGAAAACGATTTGACTGTATAGAGGTGGAATATGGCTATTGTAGTAAATCTTGATGTAATGCTGGCAAAGAGAAAAATGAGTTCCCAGCAGTTAGCAGCAATAATTGATATAACGCCTGCTAACCTGTCAATACTCAAGACCGGCAAGGCAAAGGCTATTCGCTTTAGTACTTTGGAGGCTATCTGCAAGGCTTTGGATTGCCAGCCATGTGATATATTGGAATACAGGGAGGATTGATTATGGATAACAAGATTTTGCCAAATGTTGCCGTTTATCCTGCTGATAAGAAGGAATATAGGCCGCTGGAAAGAACTGATTTTGTATTTTTAGTACTTTATCTTTTGTCATCCTATTTGCTGATAGCCATGGGATTGTTCGGTGGATTTAGGCTAGGGTTCACAATATCCTATATTGTTCTGTTCCTTGTATCTACCGCATATACCGTGGGTCGGGGTAATAGACCCGACGTATTTTCTGTATTATGTGGATTGCTGTCACTGGCGGGCTCCGTGACATTTGCACTGTTTGACGATTGGTTGATTAATTTCATTATGATAATACTTATTGTTGGTTTGCATACAGTGTATAGTATCGGCTTGTCCAATGGCTTTACTCACAATCCGGGTAGCTTTAGGATGCTACTGGATATGGCAAAGGATGTTGTGGTGTATCCATTTACAAGGATGGAGTATATCATCGGTGGCATTAAGGCTAGTTCAATAAGAAGCAAAAGGTCTGTCAGCAGTATTATCGGCGTGGTATTGGCTTTGCCTGTAATAGCAGTGCTTGTTGCTCTTTTGATGCACTCTGACGCTGCCTTTGAGGGTCTTGTAAAGACAGTTGGAAAAAATACTGCAACATTCTTTTTGTATCTGGTGCCGGCAGTTGCTATTACGCCATATTTTTTCTCTCGTTCTTACGCAAAAAGGAATTCATTAGCACCTAACATCTCCGGAGTCGGTCATAGGGGTAAGTTGGTGCCGGTCTCTGCCTGTGTATCCTTTTTAGGAGCAATATCAGTGGTGTATGTTGTGTACCTTTTGTCCCAGCTGGCGTATTTCTTCAGTGCATTCAAAGGGATATTACCACCTGACTACAAATATACGGCATCAGCCTTTGCTCGCCGTGGCTTTTTTGAGATGTTTGCAATATGTGCAATCAACATTTTGCTGGTGTCGGTGGTAGTTGCAGTTAGTAAGAAAAAGTCATTGGCACTGAAGCTAATATCCTGTTTTATATCACTGTTTTCCATGTTGCTGATAGTGACGGCTATGCAAAAAATGAGGCTCAATATTTCAATCTACGGTATGTCAAAAAATAGAGTGCTGGTTAGTGTGTTTATGTTGATGATGTTAGTAGTGATTATATTTTTTATCCTCCATATTTTTGCACCAAAAATCAGTTATATGCAGCCGATAATCATTGTGTGCAGCACTATGTTCATCGCACTATCCTTTGCAGATATTGATGCACGGATTGCCAAGTACAATATTGATGCTTACAATAGTGGCATCATATCAACTCTTGATGTTGAGAGTATCGGCGATTTGTCAGACTCGGCAGTGCCTTATTTGGAACAGCTGGTTGATAGTGATGACCGGGATATATCACATCGGGCGATTACTATATTAGCAAGCAAATTAGCTAACGATAATACCGACTATCTTGATGGTAAAAAAACCGGCTTTATGGATAGCGTCAGGAGTTATAATCGTGCAAATATGAATGCGTTTTTGACCTTTGATGACTCAAAATACAGCAAGGAGATTTATGATATAGCAAAGCTGTATCGTGATGACGAGTGCTATTATGATGCTGAACATGACTACTTTGAGAGATACTTGGATAACGGAGATTATATTGACTACTACTACAATCCGGATACTTATCTATACGACAAGAGCACCATGTATGACAGTCAGGGCAACCCTATCAAAGCCCGGTGATTTGACAATAGTTACCAAATATCCTGCGAGAAATCGCGGGATATTTTTGCATTATTCTATAATTTATATAAAATAAATATTGTATTTTATGTGTGTAGTATGCTATAATACATAGCGTTAATGTGGATTTTTGTATCCACCTGAGAATTTGCCGAAAGGATAATTAGAGTTATGGCATACAGAACACATAATTGTAATGAGCTTACACTGGATAATTTGAATGAAAGAGTACAGCTTGCCGGTTGGGTTGCTACAATCCGTGACCATGGCGGCGTTGCCTTTATCGACCTGCGGGACGAGTATGGCGTTACACAGGTAGTTGTTAATGACGGCGACCTTATCAATCATTTAAAAAAGGAGAGTGTTATCTCCGTTGAAGGCGTTGTAGTAAAGCGTGATGAGGATACCGTAAACGAGAAGATTGCTACCGGAAAGCTTGAGGTTAAGGTTGATACACTGTCTATTCTCAATTCTTGCACAGAAAATCTTCCTTTTGAGATTGACGAGAGCAGGGACACCAGAGAGGACCTTCGTCTTACCTATCGTTTCCTGGACCTGCGTAACAAGGCTGTACACGATAATATCATTTTCCGTAGTCAGGTTGTTTCTTTCCTCAGAGAAAAGATGACGTCTCTTGGCTTTACCGAGATTAATACACCGATTCTTACCTGCTCATCACCGGAGGGTGCCCGTGACTACATTATCCCATCCCGTAAGCATGAGGGCAAGTTTTATGCTTTGCCACAGGCTCCGCAGCAGTTCAAGCAGCTGCTTATGACATCCGGATTTGACAGATACTTCCAGATTGCACCTTGCTTTCGTGATGAGGACGCCAGGGCGGACCGTTCTCCCGGTGAGTTCTATCAGCTGGACTTCGAGATGGCATTCGCTACACAGGAGGATGTGTTCCGGGTTGCAGACGATGTGCTGTACGACACATTCACCAAGTTCGGTAACGGCAAGTACGTTTCACCAAAGCCTTTTGTCAAGATTCCGTTTGAAGAGGCTATGATGAAGTATGGTACTGACAAGCCGGACCTTCGTAATCCACTTGAGATTGTTGACCTGACAGAGTTCTTTAGTGATGTTGAGTTTAAGGCATTTAAGGGCAGACCTGTTCGCGGTATAAATGTTC
Source organism: Eubacterium sp. (assembly GCA_051881195.1). Lineage (GTDB taxonomy): Bacteria > Bacillota > Clostridia > Oscillospirales > Acutalibacteraceae > Eubacterium_R. The sequence continues at coordinate 53,994 of JBJEPK010000082.1, forward strand.
CCGGCTGTGCAAAGCAGTCCAAGGGCTGGTTCGAGAAAATGCTCAAGTACGCACTTGAGATTGGTATGAAGGGTCTCGGCTATATTGAAGTGCTTGAGGACGGTTCATACAAGGGTCCTATCGACAAGTTCTTGCCTGATGATAAGAAACAAGAGCTGAGAGAAATCTTTAATTTCCAAACAGACGATACTCTGTTCTTTATCTGTGATACACCAAAGGTAGTCAATGAGCTTGCCGGTCAAATTCGTACAGAGCTTGCTAATCGCCTTGATCTTATTGATAAGGACAGATATGAGTTCTGCTACATTACCGACTTCCCAATGTTCGAAAAGGATGAAAACGGCAATCTTGCATTTACCCACAATCCCTTCTCCATGCCCCAGGGCGAGATGGATGCGCTGGAGAATCAGGACCCACTCACCATCAAGGCATATCAGTATGACATTGTTTGTAACGGCGTTGAACTTTCATCCGGCGCTGTTCGTAACCACAGACCCGATGTTATGGTCAAGGCCTTCAGTATGGCAGGCTATGACGAGAGTGTTGTTAAGGAAAAGTTTGGCGCATTGTACAATGCTTTCCACTACGGCGCACCGCCTCATGCAGGTATGGCACCCGGTGTTGATCGTATGATTATGCTCCTTAAGGATGAGGAAAATATCAGAGAGATTATTGCATTCCCAATGAACAGTAACGCACAGGATATGCTCCTTGGTGCACCAAACACTGTTACGGAAATGCAGCTGCGCGAAACCCACATCAAGCTGCGCAGACCTGTAGAAACAAAGTAATCAGTAGGAGAAATAAAATGCAAATTACTCCAGAATTAATAAAATATTTAGAGTCACTTGCCCGCATAACTCTCACCGATGAGGAGGAGAGCAAGGTGGGTACCGAGCTTCAGGATATACTGACCTACATTGATATGCTCAACGAGTTGGATACCGAGGGTGTAGAGGCTATGAGCCATTGCTTCCCGGTAACCAATGTCATGCGTGAGGATGAGGTACAGCCATCTATGACGCCTGACGAGATTACAGCCAATGCTCCCGAGAGCCAGGACGGCTGCTTCGTAGTGCCTAAGACAGTTGACTAAGGAGGGCTATTATGGAAATTTATGAGATGACAGCCCTTGAGGTTGCAAAGAAAATAAAGGAAAAAGAGATTTCAGCCGTTGAGGCGGCACAGAGTGTAATGGCATCCATTGACGCCAAGGACGGCACATACGCTTGCTACACCACTCTGGACGAGGATGCCGTTATTACTCAGGCAAAGGAAGTTCAGTCCCGCATTGATGCAGGGGAGAGCACATCACCACTTGCCGGCGTGCCTATCGGCATCAAGGACAATATATGCGAAAAGGGTAGGATTACCTCCTGCGCCTCCAAGATTCTGTACAACTTCCGTCCACCCTATGACGCTACTGTTATTCGCAAATTAAAGGATGCGGATATGGTTCCCTTGGGTAAGTTGAATATGGACGAGTTCGCTATGGGCTCTACTACAGAGACATCATATTACGGCTGTACCAAGAATCCTTGGGACATTAATCGTGTTCCCGGTGGTTCATCAGGCGGTGCCGCAGCGGCAGTTGCCGCAAGGGAGAGCGTTGTAGCTCTCGGCTCCGATACCGGCGGCTCAATCCGTCAGCCCTGTTCATTCTGTGGCGTTACCGGACTTAAGCCAACCTACGGCGCAGTATCCCGTTACGGTCTCATCGCATACGCATCCTCCCTTGACCAAATCGGTCCTATCGGCAAGACTGTTGACGATGTTGCTGCCGTGTTCAATATTATCAAGGGCAAGGATATTAAGGACGGCACTTCCATGGAGAGCGAGATTTTCACTCTGGATGATATTAAGGCGGACAGCCTAAAGGGTGTTAAGGTGGGTATTCCTACCGATTTCTTCGGGGAGGGTATCGACGGCCGGGTTGCCGATTCAGTAAAGGCAGCAGCCGATACACTCAAGTCCCTGGGCGCCGAGATAGAAGAATTTTCTATGCCAATCGTTAAGTACGCCATCCCTACCTACTATATAATCGCATGTGCCGAGGCTTGCTCCAATCTGTCCAGATTTGATGGCATTAAGTATGGCTTTAAGGCCGAGGATTGCGACAGCCTGCGTGATGTGTATTTTAAATCCCGCAGTCAGGGCTTTGGCATGGAGGTCAAAAAACGCATTATGCTGGGCAACTTTGTTCTTTCCAGCGGCTATTTTGACGCTTATTATAAAAAGGCGTTGCAGTCCAAAGGACTTATTTGCAAGGCATTTAGTGATGCTTTTGAGAAATATGATTTTCTTCTGGGTCCTGTAGCACCAACAACAGCGCTCAAGATGGGCGAGGGTCTGTCCGACCCCCTTGCCATGTATCTTGGCGATATATACACAGTTATGATTAATATTGCCGGCTTGCCGTCATTGGCACTGCCTTGCGGCTTCGATAACGACGGTATGCCCATCGGTATGCAGCTTATCGGCAAGCCTTTTGACGAAAAGACAATTCTCACTGCCGGCAATGCTTTTCAGAGCGCTACTGATTTTCATCTTCAGCAGCCGGAATTGGTGTAAGGGGGTAGTTCAATATGGATTTTGTTACTGTTTGTGGCCTTGAGGTTCATACTGAATTAGCCACCAAGACTAAGATTTTTTGTAACTGCTCCACCGAGTTCGGCGGCGAGCCAAACACCCATGTGTGCGAGATTTGTTCCGGTATGCCGGGCACCCTCCCTGTGGTTAACAAAAGGGTAGTGGAGTTTGCTGTTAGGACCGGTCTCGCTCTTAATTGCGAGATTACCCGGTACAACAAGTTTGATAGAAAAAACTATTTTTATCCCGATTTGCCAAAGGCTTACCAAATCTCACAGCTCTATTTGCCCATTTGTCGCAATGGCTGGGTGGAGATTAACGATAGCATCAACGGTGGCAAAAAGAAAGTCCGCATTCACGAAATTCACATGGAGGAGGATGCCGGCAAGCTGGTTCACGACGAGTGGACCGACAGTACTTTGGTTAACTACAATCGCTGTGGTGTGCCGCTTTTGGAGATTGTGTCCGAGCCTGATATTGCCAGCGCAGATGAGGCTGTGGAGTATGTAGAAAAGCTTCGTGCCATTCTCCAATTCTGCGGAGTCAGTGACTGCAAGATGCAGGAGGGCTCCCTGCGTGCCGATGTTAATGTGTCTGTTATGCCAAAGGGCAGTACTGAGTTTGGCACCCGTACCGAGATGAAGAATATTAACTCGTTCCGTGCCATCCATAACGCTGTGGAGGCTGAGGCTCAACGCCAAATTGAGCTTATTGAGGACGGCGAAAAGGTTGTACAGCAGACTCGCCGTTGGGACGACGCAAAGGGTACATCCTATGCTATGCGTAGCAAGGAGGACGCCCAGGATTACAAGTATTTTCCGGAGCCTGACCTACCGCCAATCCAGTTGTCAGATGAGTATATCCGGGAGATTAAGGAGAATTTGCCCGAGCTTCCGGAGGAGAAAAAAGCCAGATACGTCGGCGAGTACGGCCTTACCGATTATGATGCAAAGATTTTATGCTCCGACAAGGCGTTTGCAAACCTGTTTGATACCACTGTGCAGATTACCAATAGTCCAAAGGACAGTGCTCACTGGATTATGGGCGACCTTATGAAGTTGCTCAACGATACCCAAACCCTGCCGGAGAATATGAACTTTAGGCAGGAATCCCTGGGCGAGATTATCAATCTCGTTGCCGGCAACAAGATTAGCCGTGATATAGCCAAAAAGGTGCTGACCGCCGTATTTAAGGACGACGTTATACCTGCCGATTATGTTAAGGCTAACAATATGGAGATGGTGTCCGATACCGGCGCTATCAAGGCCATTGTTGAGGAAGTTGTTGCCGCCAACCCAAAGGCTGTTGAGGAGTACAAGGACGGCAAGGAAAAGTCATTTAACTTCCTTACCGGTCAGTGTATGCGCGCCCTAAAGGGCAAGGCGCCTGCCTCCGAGGTTACCAAGCTGCTCAAGGAGATTATCGGCTAACACCTATATAAGACAAAAGACATTGTACCCGTCGGTGCAATGTCTTTTTTTATAATGTATATAATATATTTATTTTATAGCGTCCCTTGCTGCCGCAATTTGGCTCTCAACACTCTGTATGCTGGGGCCTCCTACTACCAGCCTGTCTGCCACGCATTTTTCCAGATTTATGGCGGTGTACACCTGCTCGTCAAACAGGTCGCATACTGCCTTGTATTCCTCCAGCGGTAAGGTCTCCAGTGTCAATCCCTTGTCTATGCACAGCGCCACCAGTTCGCCGGTTGCCTTGTATGCGTCACGAAACGGCAATCCCTTGCCCACCAGATAGTCGGCGCAGTCGGTGGCGTTGATGAATCCCTTTGCCGCCGCCATACGCATATTGTCTGCCAGTACGGTCATCGTGTCTATCATTGGGGTAAAGGCGTTTAGGCACATTTTTACGGTATCCACTGCGTCAAATATTGCCTCCTTGTCCTCCTGCATATCCTTGTTGTATGCCAGAGCAATGCCCTTCATTACTGTCAGCAGGGTGGTCAGGTCGCCAAATACCCGTCCGCTTTTGCCCCTAACCAGCTCGGCAATGTCGGGATTCTTTTTTTGGGGCATAATTGATGAACCGGTGCTGAACGCGTCATCCAGCTCAACAAACTTGAATTCCCAACTGCACCACATAATTATTTCTTCGCTGAATCGGGACAGATGTACCATAACCAGCGACAATGCCGACGCCAGCTCAATACAAAAATCCCTGTCGCTGACTCCGTCCAGAGAGTTGGCGCTAACACTGTCAAAGCCCAGCAGGTCTGCTACCATATCCCTGTCCAGAGGGTAGGTCGTGCCTGCCAATGCACCACTGCCCAGGGGCAGTACATTCATCCTGCGCTTAACATCCTGTAGTCTGTCAATGTCTCGCAGTATCATGGCACAGTATGCCATCAGATGGTGCCCAAATGTAATCGGCTGTGCCCTCTGCAGGTGGGTGTAGCCCGGCATAATCGTCTGCTTGTTTTCCTCTGCTTTGTTGCACAGTACGGTTACCAATTCCTTTAGCTTTGAGCTAATCTCGTCAATCTCCTTTTTTAGCACCATCCTGATGTCCAGGGCAACCTGGTCGTTACGGGACCTGGCTGTGTGCAGCCTCTTGCCGGTCTGTCCCAGCCTTGCTGTCAGCTCGCCCTCAACAAAGGTGTGGATGTCCTCTGCCTCCATATCAATCTTTAACTCACCGGAGTTGATGTCCTCCAATATTTGGCTAAGACCTGCAACAATCTTTTCGCTCTCGCTTTTGTCGATAATGCCTGTTGCTCCCAGCATTGTTGCGTGGGCAATGGAGCCTTTTATATCCTCTTCGTACATACGGCAGTCAAACTTGATGCTGGAGTTAAAGTCGTTGGTCTCCTTTGCCAGCTCCTTTTTGAATCTGCCCTTCCATAATTGTGCCATAATTTGTACCTCGTGTTATAACCTTTTTTGCCTCCCTTTACACAAGGAAGCTGCGCACATAGGCGATTGCAAATACGAGTTGTGGTGCCCAAAATTTGTAATCGGCTTGGAGCGCCGACAAATTTTGACCACTGCCAGCTCTTATTGCTCCTTTATTCTCGCACTGCGAGCAGTCGCAAACGAGCCCCCTACGATTATCCTGGTATTTTAGGTTATCGTTTCATTTTTACAACTACCGTAGGGGCGAACTGTGTTCGCCTCACTCTTTTGTATATATATTTCCCTCAATCGGTTGCAATCTGCCTTCGCCTATAAAGTAGGGGCCGATGCTATCGGCCCTCATATCTGTATTATTACTCGCCCCTCTGTGCGTCCAGCAGTGCCTTTACCTTGATGCTAAGACCGAACAGGTTGATGAATCCTGCGCTGTCCTGCTGGTTGTATGCTCCGCCGTCCTCACCAAAGGATGCAATGTTCTCGTCGTACAGTGTGTATGGTGATGTGATACCTGCGTTAATGATGTTGCCTTTGTATAGCTTCAGCTTAACATCACCGGTCACAGTCTCCTGAGTCTTGTCAACAAATGCCGACAATGCCTCACGCAGTGGAGTAAACCAAAGTCCGTTGTACACCAGCTCGCCAAACTTCTGTGCCACCAGCTTTTTGTAGTGCTGGGTCTCACGGTCAAGAGTAATCATCTCCAGCATCTCGTGTGCTTTGTAGAGGATTGTACCACCCGGGGTCTCGTACACGCCGCGGCTCTTCATACCTACCAGACGATTTTCTACTATATCCAGCAGACCGATACCGTTCTTGCCTCCAACTTCGTTAAGAGTCTCTACTATCTGCAAGGGGCTCATTTCCTTGCCGTCAATTGCAGTAGGTACGCCCTGCTCAAAATGGATGCTGATGTATGTAGGCTCGTCAGGTGCTGCCATTGGGTCAACTCCCAACTCAAGGAATCCCTCCTTGCCGTACATTGGCTCGTTTGCCGGGTCCTCCAGGTCAAGTCCCTCGTGGCTGAGATGCCATACATTCTTGTCCTTGCTGTAATTTGTCTCCCTGTTTATTTTGAGAGGGATGTTGTGCGCCTCGGCGTATTCAATCTCCTCCTCACGGGACTTGATGTCCCACTCACGCCATGGGGCGATAATTGCCATTTCCGGCGCAAATGCCTTTAGGGTTAGCTCAAATCTAACTTGGTCGTTGCCCTTGCCGGTACAACCGTGGCATATTGCGTCTGCGCCCTCTTTTTTTGCTATCTCGGCCAGTCCCTTTGCGATGCATGGACGAGCATGGCTGGTGCCCAGCAGGTACTCCTCATACTCTGCTCCTGCCTTTAGGCATGGCCAAATATAGTCCTTTACATACTCCTCCTTTAGGTCCAGTACATACAGCTTGCTGGCGCCTGTGGCAATTGCCTTTTCCTCCAGGCCGTCAAGCTCTGTGCCCTGGCCTACATCACCACTGACTGCTATTACCTCGCAGTTGTTGTAGTTCTCCTTTAGCCATGGGATAATGATTGAGGTGTCAAGACCTCCGCTGTATGCCAGCACTACCTTTTTGATGTCCTTCTTTTCCATAATATATTGCTCCTTAATTAATTTCTGTAACCTATTATATCATTATGCCATCCGATTTCAAGCCCTTTTGTCAAATTTTGCATAAAAATACAAATAATTCTGCATATTATCCAGGATATATGTGCATATTAACAATTTTATCTGTATAAATATGCAATAATGTGTATATTCCCGGGGCGTGTAATCATTTTTGTGTATAACCGCAACAAGTATCATTTTGTCTCCGCTATATATTATAACCATATATATAGGCGTGTTTACGACAAAATTTTACAATATTTAAAATGTGTAATAAATATGCTTGTTCATAATTGTAAACAAAATGTAAATATTTCTTGAAACATTTTTGGATTTCCCCTTGATTTTTGTTTTAATATATGGTATAGTGAGTGTGTATATAAAGGGGTATAGTATGCCCGAATCTCCCTATAACGGCTTGTTGAGCCGATTATGGGCGTATTTAGGGGCCTTTTGGCTACCTATTGGTCAGATATGAAAATAGAATAGGCACCTATGCCGTATCCTAAGTACAAATTCTTTTTTAAGGAGGATTTTCATAATGGCAAAGAAATTTATGAAGAAAGTCGTTGCTCTGTTTTTGTCAGTAGTGATGGTCGTTTCTTCAGTACCATTCGTGGCTACAGCTGCTGTTGCCGCTGACGACCCGCTTCTTGTCAGCGCCCAGAACGCTATGAAGCTCTATACCGACAAGATGGATGGTACAGTTTATACTAATATGGCAGCAGCCTATGAGGCTTATGTCAAGCTTAACGGTATGGTCGACCGATACAAGTATATCGGCTCCTCAACAGGTGTATCAGACCAGATTACAGCTCTTAATAACGCAACTAACAATATGACCGCATGGCAGTCATATCAGGGTACAAAATACGCTACTTTCAGCTCTGACGCTGATAATGTCACTGAGGAAGATTATTTAAAGACAAATGTTAATGTACTATATGCTCCGACCGCATCACAGCAGGGTACTTCCGGTCAGCTGACGACAGCCAGCGGTACATTCGGTACATGTTGGGGCGAAGGCAGACTTCACTATTCACCAAACGCTGTTTTGCTCTACGACGGCAAAAAAACTCCTATGATTGTTGCTGCATCAGAATTCTATGCCGGCCAATCAGGTACTTGGAGTACAAATAACGCTGAACTTGCTTGTTATTTGTCAGGCGCAACCAACGGTATGTCCATCAACGCTACTTGGTACGGTCCTGACAGCCGTCTTAACTGTCAGTGGATGGTTGTTAGCGAGGTTATGAATAACACCCTTGCCGGTACGGACACAGTACAGGCTAAGTGGGGTCACATTGATACAAAAAAGACATCCCACTTCTATGCAACTAACTACAAGTTCACCGGTACCTTCGGCAAGGACGAGACATACAGATCATTCAACCCGACATTTACATTCCACTTTGCATGTGGTGATAGCGATACAAGTCTTTCAGGTAACCAAAAGCCTGAGGTTGTCGGTGCAAACCCAATCCACATAATCAACTACAAGATGCTGCTGGACGCTATTGACGGTTGTGCATCTGTATTCCAGAGTATCAGCACCTACTCCCACGGCGGTGCTATGGCGATGATGCAGGCTATCCAGACTGCACAGAATTACGACCCAACTGCACAGGACTTTTCCGACACAGCAAATGCTGTTGTTACAGTTGGTAGCAAGATTTCTGAGCTGACTGCTGCAATCACTGCCTCCAAGACCACAGACAACCTCAAGGCAGACAACACCAAGTATGAGCAGCTGGCAGAGGCTATTGCACAGTCCGAGTCCACCATGCTCCGCGGTAATGCCGACGGTGCTTACGAGGCACAGTCATGGCAGGATTTTGCAGACGCATACAACAATGCGGTTACCATCGTTGCCAACATTCCTGTATCTCCATACTACTCACAGGCTGACGAGGCAGTTGCCGCAGCTTCTACTCTTACCACAGCCAAGGCTAACCTTAAGACAGTGGGCAAGGTAGATACCACGGACCTTGAGATTTCTCTCAACAACTTGGCTGCCGCTGTTGCCAACAGCAGTATGTTCACATCCGCATCATACAGCGCGGCAAATCTTGAGACTCTGGGCAATGATGTCAAGGTTGCTATTTGGGGCTCATTGGATAACTACGGCGTAGATGCCGAAAAGATTTCTGACACTGAGGATAACAGGACTTTGGTTGCCGACTATACCTCACAGGTTAATACCGCCATTGCCAAGCTTCGCATTGATGTTACAGCAGTGGTAGCCAGTGCAGGCGAGTCCATGGAGGCTGCTATCAACGACTCTGCCCAGTACACAGCTAATGCAGATGAGTACGCAAATATTGCCGTACTGCAGGACGCCGTTGCTGCAGCAAACAACTTTATCGCTAACGAGAATGTTGCTGTCGACGGCTCCATTGCCGGTACAGTAACAGCCCAGATAAGCAAGTACCAGACTTTGGTAAAGAACATTACCGACGCTATCCGTTTCCTGCGTCCGTCCTTTGCAAAGACAACTGACGGTACTATGGTTACCCCCGGTACAGAGGTTACCACAAAGATTGAGTCAACCCACGGTGACTCCTCCGGTTTCTGGAAGTTGACATGGACCCGTAGGTCGGGCACCATCATCTTCCGTACAACTCATGATGATGTTACATACGAGCTGCCGGATAGTACATGGTGGTACTCCAACGACAAGTGTCAGGTTGACTCAATGCTGGACGCAGTTACTATTTTTGCAAGCCAGGATGTTGACAATATTCCTGAGATTACATCCAGTAAAACTCAGTCCAGTTGTTTGCTCACCACAGCACAGAGAGAGACATATCAGGGTCCTCTCAGCGTTAACGGCGGTGGTATCGACTACGCTGTAACATCGGTTAAGCTTACCAACATCGGCGGTCCATCCTCCGACTATGGTAGAGATGTTGCCGGTAACTCAATTACCGACCTCTCTTATGACTGGATTGATACTCTCCGTACCTGCGAGGGTGGTAATGACGGTAACGAGAATTGGCTCTTTGCCGGCGGTCCTGTTGTTAAGCAGGGTACAAACACCTACAATGTTAAGACAACTGCTCACATGGACGCAACTCCTGCAGAGCTGACAGCTACCACAAAGCCAACCTTGTCCACATTCAGCGCAGCACTTGCTAACGCTCGTTTTGCTATGACATACTATTGGGCATATAGGCCAACAGGAGTTACCAGATACTATGGCTTTGGTTACAACTACAAGAACTACGAGCAGGAAGTTCATATCATCGATATTTCTACACTTCTTGACCTTGTAGCAGAGTGTGACGCTCTCACCAAGAACGAGGAAGAAAAGCTTAAGTATTCTACCGCATCTTGGAACGCATTTACCACAGCACTTGGTAATGCAAAGGCCGAGTTTGTTGACCTTGAGAATTTGGATGCAAACACCATCAAGAACGGCTGTGTAGACAGATATACAAATCTCTGGACAGCTCGTAAGAACCTGAAGCTTTGCGCTAGCAACGCTAACCTTAAGGCTGCTGTTAACGCATGCACAGATGTTTACAACAACGACGCCGCTTTGTGCGAGACCGAGTCATTTGCAGCATTCCGTACTGCATACCAGGCTGCTGCATCAAAGTACGCAGGCGACTACTCCGACAGCAATATCCGTAACTACGACAAGGGCGGTTCAGAGGAGCAGGAGGCTAACTCACTTGCTACTGCCCTTAACGAGGCATACGCAGCACTCAAGTACTATGCTGACTTTACAGCTCTTGACGCTGCCGCTGCAAATCTTGCAACCGGCATTGCTGACAGACAGTATTCTGCAAAGACCCTTCAGGCTCTTGCTGATGTACTGGCAGGCAAGCATTATCTCAGCATGGATGAGGTAACAAGAAAGACTGTTTACAGAACCGGCGACGACGCTACCAACGAGCAGGACGACATCGACCTTGAGAAGGACGAGATTGTTGCTCTTGCAGACACACTTACAGATTCTGTTTGCAACACCGATGTTCTTGAGGCCGCTAAGGCAGAAATCAAGGCTAAGGCTGACGACCCTGACGCATACGCAGGCATTGACGCGGCTATCCAGAATCTTGGCGACAACTGGTACACACCTGTTACCATCATCGGCTCAATTTCCAAGGAGGGTTCGGTATTTGATACCACTGAGGAGGTTGACGCTGAGGTAAGAAGAATTCTTGAGTACGATATTACTCCTCAGATGTACCAGGTAAAGGTTGACGGTGAGCCATATATTGACGAGGATGACCCTCACACCAACGGTATGTACCAGTACGGTGAGACCGTTATCGTAAAGTCTAATGCCGGCAGGCCTGTTAACTGGAAGTATTCTCATGTATCCAACACTGCAACCTGTGCTCAAAAGTACTTTGCTACCGCAGAGGATGTTGAGTTTGTAGTAAAGGGTAACACAGAGCTTGTTACTTCCATCGCTAAGGATGCAAATACAAATCAGATTAAGGTTACATTCAAGAACAGACTCAATGGTATGACCTATGATTACAAGTATGTAACCAAGGGTAGCGATTACACATTGCCATCCACTGTTCCTACATGTGCAAACTTTAAGTTTGACGGTTATACCGACGCAAGCGGTGCAAGTGTTACATCTGTACCTACTACCGAGGATATTACCGTATATGCTAACTATGTTTACGACGCAGCAGGCAAGTACACTGTTAATATTGCCGGTCTGATTAGCTTGGCATCCGAACATGCAAACTACATCAAGATTAGCAATCTTAACTACAACGACGAGATTTCTCTTCTGCAGGAAGACATGGGTAACAAAACAAAGGGTACCGACGCAGTTATCCACATTGATACAACCAGCGACGATGTTACTGTTGAGTATCATGTTGCCAACAATGCCAACATTGCCGGCAAAGAGGTTGACGGCGTAATCAACGGCGCAAAGGGCGATGTTGTTATTCCGGGTGCATGCCGTGTAATTTCATCCTATGACACAACTGTTGTAGGTAATGCAAACACAGGTATCGGCGGATATGTAGAATTTGCAAGCAACGCAGACTTCAACAGCTTTATCACCTCTACAAACAGCACTATTCCGTACCTTAAGTTGGAACCTCTTATTAAAGCCGGCACAATCGAGAAGGTAAAGGTTGCTTCTATCGGCAAGGATTACATCTTCCGTGTACACGAGAATATGGATATTATGCCTATGTCTTCAAAGCAGCAGTTGTTCGGTTTCTATTCAGGTGATGCTGATACGTCAACTGTAACAGCTACTTCACTTTATGCTAAGGGCTTACTCGATGACTTTGAGCTTGCATTGGATGATGCCGGAAAGTCAACAATCGGTGCCGCAAGAGCTGCTATGCATCCTGTACTTAACCTCAAGTCGGATATTGTTGTTGCAACAGGTAAGTTCTCCATGATTGCCGACTACACATTGCCTGAGGGCTTTGAGGCAGTTGAGTCAGGTATCCTGTTCTGCTCTAACGGTACAGCAACAGCACCTGATGTTAATCTGACTCTGTCCAATGTTGGCACAAACGGTATCATGAGACTTAAGTCAACAAGACATACCCAGGCTAACCAGTATGTAATTTCTATCAACAATGGTACTAAAACCGGTGATTTGGGTGTTGCATACGCAGCATACCTTGTTTACAAGGATGCTAACGGCAATATGCAATCAATGGTTACCGCAAAAAATACTAATGTTATTACTCTAAAGTAAGGAGGGTTTAGTTATGAAGCTATACACTCAACCTGAAATAGAGATTAGGAAGTACAGTTTGATAGATGTGCTGACAACCTCTAACCCAGAGAATAATGAGGGTAATGACCTTAACACCGATGACGAATACGATTACTTCGGTTAAAAGTCAATAACAATTATCAATCCCCGGTAGGAAACTACCGGGGATTATTTGTCTCATTGTGTAAATTCTGCCTCCCTTTATAACATTAAAAGGCGAGCCTTAATAGGTTAATGATTATAGTAAAAATAAAACCACAACTGTGTATTTTTGTTAATTTTTGTTTATACATTTGACTTATTATAATTTATATATTATTATATAATGAGGACTTATAGTGAACATAGGGGTGGCGAACGACGTGACAATACTGATTTGTGGACTGGGCCTTATAGGTGCCAGCCTTGCAAAAACTATAAAGAAAAACACTTCTCACACCGTTCTTGGCTGGAACAGAACGCCATCTGTAACCGACAAGGCACTGCGTGACGGAGTTATAGACGAGACCGGGGAATTGGAACAGCTTATTCCCAGGGCTGATATTACCATCATTAATTTTTATCCACAGGCTATTGTGCCATTCATTCAGGAACACGAGCATTTGTTCAAGAAGGATAGCATCATCACTGACTCCTGCGGTATCAAGGGCAGGATATGTGACCAAATGGCCGGCCGGCATGATTACTACTTTATCGGTGCTCATCCTATGGCCGGACGCGAGGTCGGAGGCTACGACAATAGTCTTGATACTCTGTTTGATAACGCCAGCTTTATTTGTACGCCTTATGAGGACACTCCACGCAACAAGGTGGATGCTCTGGTGGGCTTGGCGCAGGAGATGGGATTTGCCCGTACGGTAGTTACTACACCGCAGCATCATGACGAGATGATTGCATTTACCTCCCAGATAGCACATGTGCTGGCTTGTTCCTATGTATTGTCTCCGTTGGCGCCCGGTCATGCAGGGTATTCTGCCGGTTCATACAGAGATGTGAGCCGTGTGGCACGAATCAACGCTGATATGTGGGCTGATTTGTTTATCGACAACAAGAACGCCCTGGTTGACGAGATTGACGACCTTGTGTCCAACCTAATGAAGTTTAAGTACAATATTGTAAATGAGGATACACAGGCACTGAAAGAGCTTATGAACAAAGCTAATAAGATTAAGGAAGAAATAGGCTAATGAGGACCGTAACAGTTAATGTAGGCAAATCCTACGAAATACTAATTGAAAAGGGGATTATTGCATCCTGTGGACAGTACATCAGTAGGGTATCCAATGCCGCCAAGGTGTGTGTTATATCCGACAGCAATGTATTCCCAATATACGGAGACAGAGTTGTCGCCTCCCTAAAGGAGCAGGGATACCGGGTGTTTGAGTATATATTCCCGGCAGGTGAGGGCTCAAAGACCACATCCACAGTGGTGGGGATGGTTGAATTTTTGGCAGAGAAAGAGCTGACACGAGGCGACCTGGTGGTGGCACTGGGTGGCGGCGTTACCGGAGATATGGCGGGCTTTGCGGCGGCAATATATCTTAGGGGTATTGACTTTGTACAGATTCCTACATCATTGCTGGCGCAGGTAGATTCCTCCGTTGGCGGCAAGACAGCCGTTGATCTACCCCAGGGCAAAAATCTTTGCGGCGCATTCCACCAGCCAATACTGGTGTTGATTGACCCTGACACACTGAACACTCTGACACCTCATTTTTTTGCCGATGGTATGGCAGAGGCAATCAAGACCGGCTGCATCAAGAGCGCACCATTGTTTGAACTGATAGAGACCGGCGACGCCAGAGCTAGTATTGAGGATGTTATCCAGCAGTGCGTCAGCATTAAGGCAGGCGTGGTTGAGCGAGACGAAAAGGAACACGGCGAACGAGCTCTCCTTAATTTTGGTCATACTGCAGGACACGGAATTGAAAAGCTACACGGCTTTACTACAATATCTCACGGCGAGGCTGTGGGAATCGGCATGGTTATGATTACCAAGGCCGGAGAGGCCAACGGCATTACCAAGCCGGGCACATCGGACAGGATTGCCAATGTGCTGAAGAAATACGACCTTATGACAGAGGATTGCAATTCTGTTGAGGATATAATTTCTGCAATGAGCGCCGACAAAAAGCGCACCTCTGATTCTATAAAATTTACGTTGTTGTCCGATATTGGCGACAGCTTTAACAAAGCAATTAAGTACCGGGAGATACCAAAGTTTTTTGGCATAGAGTGATATGAGCATAGTCGAGGTAAAAAATTCAATACTACGCGGCACTGTGCAGATACCGCCATCCAAGTCGGTGTCCCACCGGGCGCTGATATGCTCCTATCTCGCAGGCGGGGGTAGTGTTAGTCCCATTATTGATTCCAACGATATGCGCGCCACCCGGCAGGTGCTAAAGGCATTTGCCAACGGCAGTGGCAGTGCAAATTGTATAGAGTCCGGCTCCACCATGCGATTTATGATTCCTGTGGCAGCGGCACTGGGATTGGACATTACCTTTGTTGGAGAGGGCAGCTTGCTGGTTCGTACAGTGGGAGAGTATCTGGATTTGTTGCCACAGCACGGAGTCAGTGTTGTGAGTAACGGATGCTTGCCGATGGGTATTAGCGGAAGACTACGTCCCGGGGACTACAGTATTGCCGGAGATGTTAGCTCACAATATTTGACAGGTTTGTTGCTGGCGTTACCTCTGCTTGATGGTGACAGCCGAATTAAACTGACTACACAGTTACAATCCAAGCCCTATGTGGATATGACTGTAAAGGTTATGTCTCAGTATGGCGTAGTGGTTGAGGAAAGGGACAACGGCTATTTTGTTCCCGGTAACCAGAAATATAGGATATGCGACTATATTGTCGAGTCCGACTGGTCCCAGGCGGCATTCTTTTTGGCTGCCGGTGTGATTGGTGGGGACATAACTCTCACAGGATTGGATATGGACTCCACTCAGGGCGATAAGGCGATTGTGGATATTTTACGGCGATTCGGAGGAGATATTACTGTTGACGATACAGGTATTCATGCCGGAGCGTCGCAGCTTACAGGCACTGTAATAGACGCTACGGATACCCCCGACCTAGTGCCTATTTTGGCAGTAGTTGCTGCTCACTCAAAGGGCGAGACAGTTATTACCGGCGCTGAGAGATTGAGATACAAGGAGTCCGACAGATTGCTTAGCGTGTGCGACAATTTGGAGCGTATGGGCGTGCAGGTGACTCCCCATAACGACGGTATGACCATAGTTGGCGGCAAGCTCAAGGGTGCAAGGCTGGACGGCTACAACGACCATAGGATAGTGATGTCCTTTAGTGTAGCAGCGCTGGATGCAGAGGGTGATACGGTTATCACCGACCCAATGAGTATTAACAAGTCATACCCAACATTCTTTGATGATTACAATAATTTAGGAGGAAGGGCAAATGTCCTCAACGATAGGTAAAAACATAAGAGTGTCTATTTTTGGCGAAAGCCACGGACCGGCTATCGGCTGTGTTATTGATGGGATTCCGGCCGGTGTAAAACTGGATATGGACAGGATATACCGTGATATGGCTCGTCGTGCTCCCGGCAAGGATAAGACAGCCACCCCAAGACTGGAAAAAGATATTCCGTTGATTCAGTCAGGCTTGCTGGATGATGTGACTACCGGTGCACCGCTGGCTATGATTATTGAGAATACCAACACTCGCAGCGGAGATTATTCCAACCTTATGACTGTACCGCGCCCCAGTCATAGTGACTATCCGGCTTATGTAAAATACGATGGTAACAACGATATTCGCGGCGGAGGACACTTTAGTGGCAGATTGACAGCGCCATTGGTTTTTGCAGGCGCTGTGGCTAAGCAGGTCTTGGCAGAAAAGGGCGTTTTTGTTGGCGCTCATATAAAGCAGATTGGCTCTTTATGTGACGATGGTTTTAACTATAATGAGGTTACTAAAGAGCAAATTGATGAATTGACTTCCTCCGCCTTTGCATTGATAGACAAGGAAAAGGAAGCGGCTATGAGAGACCTGGTTGAGTCCTACAGAATGGACCGGGACAGCGTCGGTGGTGTGATAGAGTGTGCTGCCATTGGTATGCCGGTGGGTGTCGGTGGCAATATGTTTGACACTGTTGAGAGCACTCTGGCATCTATTTTGTATGGTATCCCTGCAGTTAAGGGCGTTCAATTTGGTCTGGGCTTTGGCTTTGCTGACAAGAATGCAGGAGCTGTAAATGACGGCTATTGTATTAAGAACGGCAAAGTTTCATTGATTAGCAACAATAACGGCGGTGTGCTGGGTGGAATGACCACAGGTGCTCCTGTTATTGTGTCCGTTGCCATTAAGCCTACACCCTCTATTTCTCAGGAGCAACACAGTGTCAATCTTCAAACCATGGAGGATACTACGCTGACTATCAACGGTCGCCACGACCCTTGCATAGTGCCAAGGGCAGTTCCTGTTGTGGAGGCAGCAGTGGCACTGGGATTGCTAGATTTAATGATGTAAGAGGACAACAACATAATGGATTTGTTAGAACTTAGGGAGCAGATAGATGAAATTGATAATCAATTGATTCCTCTTTTGCTCAAAAGAATGAATATATCAAAGAGCGTTGCCGAGTATAAATATAAAAACGGCATTCCTGTGCTTAATGCACAGAGAGAACAAGAAATATTGGATAATGTTGCTTTGCGTTGCGGAGAGCAGGGTGATGTAATCAAGACAGTGTTTTCTTCAATTATGGATACCAGCAGAGCGATCCAGCACAAGATTATTGGTGGCGGTAAGGCACTGCGACGGGATGTGGCCAATGCAATTCATTACGAAAAGTTGACTGCAAACGGCGAACCCATTGCTTGCCAGGGCGTTGACGGAGCATATAGCGGCCAGGCCGGTCAAGCGTTGTTCCCGGATTCACCAATATCTTTTTACAAGCAGTTTGAGGATGTATTTGAGGCTGTCAACCAAAACAAGGCCAAGTTTGGCATCATCCCTGTAGAGAATTCTACTGCCGGCTCTGTTCACGAGGCTTATGACCTGATAATGAAATATAGGTTTTATGTGGTTGGTGCCTATGACCTGAAGATTGACCATTGCTTATGTGCTAAGCCGGATACCGAATATGAGGATATTGAGGATGTATATTCTCATCCACAGGCCTTGTCCCAGTGCAATCTTTTCCTAAAAAGCTTCGATTTTACCGGTGTTAATTATACCAATACTGCCGCTGCGGCAAAGCATGTTGCCAATAGTAACAAAAATAATATTGCAGCAATATGCTCCGAGAGTGCAGCAAAGAAATACGGCCTAAAGGTGCTCAAACGTGATATACAGAATGTTACGAATAATAAAACGCGTTTTATCGTAATATCTAAGGAATTGGTTATTGACGACCATGCCAACAAGATTTCTTTGATATTCTCTGCACCACACAGAACAGGTTCTCTGTATCGTGTGCTGGGTAGATTCTCTATGACGGGACTTAATCTTACCAAGCTGGAGTCAAGACCTGTTGCTAACGGCGAATTTGACTATTTCTTTTATGCAGATATTTTGGGCTGTGTAAATGATGAGTCCACTCTAGATTTGTTGTGCGCTCTCAGTGACGAGCTGTCGGAGTTCACCTTCCTTGGTAATTACCACGAGGAAGACTAATCATATTATGAGGTGATACGATGAAGAGCACTAAGCGACATCGTACAAATTTCATATCGTTTATCATAGTGGTGATTACAGTGGGATTGCTTATCCTACTGGGTATCATGCTCTATAATCATGTTAAGCTGGAGACCAGATTTGATACCATTATCAACTGGTTTACAAAGATAGACAATTCGGTGGCGCAGTTGGACACCACTTTGGAGATTATATTGTGCATATTTGCACTTTATATAGCCAAATGCCAGTTGCCGATACCATTGAGCTTTCTTTGTGTTATATCGGGTATGGTGTTTCCCTTAGCTCAGGCATTGGTGCTTAATGTGGTATTCATATTCTTTTTCTTTTCTGTCAAATATGTTGAGGGCACCTTCCTTGGAGGTGGTTGGACGGGTATGATACTTAATATCAAGCAGATGCGATTTGTGAGGGATTGGATTCATTTTAAGGGCAACGGCAATCCGTATATCCTATGTGTTACTCGAGTTATTCCACTTATTCCATTGGGTATGGTGTCAAAATATTATGGCTCCATGCACTATGATTTTTTGTACTATTCTATTTTGAGTATGGTGGGCTTTGCACCACGGTTATATATTTATACAAAATTGGGCGCCGCATGGACTAATCCATTTTCCACCACATTTATCACATGGATGATGATTTTGGTGGCATTTACCGGAGCGACAAGCCTTGTGTTCAATATCTTTTATGGCGTGCGTTCTCGCCAAATGACACAGACCTTGTTAATATATAGTGAAAAAGAAAAATATAAAATTGTTTTATAGAAAAGGGGTAATAAAATGAAAGTAAAAGAGTTAATTACTGCCTTGAAGAATGGTGAGTTCAACGCTAATCTCAAGACTGTTTATGTTACTGATGATGCTGTTGAGACACAGATTCCAAGGTATATTGAAACGCTTAACGACTTTGGCGAACTGTATGGCTGGGATAGGGACGTAAACATTATGTCCGCACCCGGCAGAACAGAGGTTTGCGGCAACCATACAGACCATAACAACGGCAAGGTGCTGGCTGCCTCCATCAATCTGGATGCAATTGCAGTTGTCAGCAAGTCAGACAGTGATACTATCAGGGTTAAGTCAAAGGGTCACAGAATGAATGTGGTTGACCTTAATGACCTAACTCCGGACGAAAGTAAATTTGGAGATTCTACTGCGCTCGTTCAGGGCGTTGCAGCGGGAATTAAGAATTTGGGTTACAATATCGGTGCCTTTGATGCTTGTACCACCAGTGATGTTATGGGTGGCTCAGGATTGTCGTCTTCTGCCGCATTTGAGGTATTATTGGGTTCAATCTTTTCATACGCCTTTAATGATGGCAAGATTAGTGCAGTGGATATTGCCAAGGTTGCACAGTACAGCGAGAATGTATTTTTTGGCAAGCCCTGCGGTCTTCTGGACCAGATGGCATCATCTGTAGGTTCATTTGTTACTATTGATTTTGAGTCCACCGAGAATCCTGTAATTAAGAAAGTTGATTTTGACTTTTCTAAATCAGGTCACTCACTTTGCATTGTGGATACCGGCGGAAATCACTCCGACCTTACAGACGACTACGCTGCTGTTAGAGGTGAGATGGAGGCTGTGGCTAAGGCTATGGGCAAGTCCGTACTCAGAGAGACTACATACGAGGATTTTATGGCCAATCTGCCACAGATTACACAGCAAGTTAATGATAGGGCTATACTGCGAGCTATTCATTTTTACTACGAAAATATGAGGGTTGATAATGCTATTGCAGCCCTTGAGAATAATGATTTTGAGACATTTAAGGATATTATCATTGACTCAGGCAATTCTTCATATATGCTCAACCAAAATGTGTATTCACCAAAAAATCCTACCGAGCAAAAGCTGTCGTTGGCTTTGGCTATCAGCAAGGAATTGTTGGCAGGCAAGGGCGCTTGGCGTGTTCACGGTGGTGGATTTGCCGGAACAATTCAGGCATTTGTACCTAACGATATGCTGGATGAGTACAAGTCCACTATTGAGGGCGTTTTTGGCGATGGAAGTTGCCATGTGTTGATTATTAGACCTGTTGGTGGTACACAAGTATTGTAATACGCAGTAATAAAAGAGGCAGAATTTGTAATGAAATATATTTTTATAATCAATCCTTTCGCCGGCAATGACGACAAGGTTAAGATGCTGTCCAGAATCAAGTCAACATTCAGACGCTTGGATGACGAGATGATTTTGGAGGAAACTCATGCCCCCGGCGATGCAAAAGTAATTGCAAAAAAATATAGTGGAATTTATGGTGATAAGTGCGTCATTGTTTCCTGTGGAGGTGATGGCACCGTTCACGAGATTGCTAACGGCCTTGCAGGTACCGACACTCCTCTTATGGTGTTGCCATTGGGTACCGGCAACGATTTTGCAAAAAAACTTTATGGTACAAAGACCATTAATGTTGAGAATGTAATAAAGGCCTTTGGACTTTATAACGGTAATATCAAATATGATATAATGCCTATTGATTTGATTGACTATAATGGCGAAAAGTGTATTAATGTTATGTCCTTTGGTGTTGATACTCTTGTTGCAATGACTGGAAAAAATATTGCAACAAGGCATCCTTTCTTGGGTCATCAGGCGTACAACATTGCTATTATACCTGTGTTGGCTAAGCCTTTGCATTATACAATTAGTTTTGAATTGAATTGCTATGACCCGGAGACAAGACAGGAGTACACTTATAGCGAGAATAACAAGGATTATGCCCTTATGGCAATATGCAACGCCAGTTATTACGGTGGTGGCTTTTGTCCGGCACCAAACAGTGTTTTGGATGATGGATTGCTGGATTTGGCTATGTTTGACGGTATGTCGCTAGCCAGGGCAGTACCTTTGATTGCCAAGTATTCCGGCGGCAAGGTCAATCATGATAACTGTGATATTTGTACCAATGCTTACATAACCTCCGGCAGAATATGGATGGAGGATGGCAGCAGTCTTCCCGGTAACTGCGACGGCGAAGGCTTTAACTACAATGAGGTTAATTTCAAGGTTGAACACAAGGCACTTAAGCTCTGTGTTGTAAGATACTAAAATATACACACTGTAATATACGATGCAAAAAGACACTCTCAATTCGAGAGCGTCTTTTTTGCTTTGTTTGTAACAAAGGCAACCACCTGCTATGCAGGTGGAAAAGGAAAAG